>JACCQX010000035.1 GCA_013813905.1 Chloroflexota bacterium | reverse complement strand
CGGCGTGCTCGGCGAATGGAGCTCGCGCTCACATGATGGTTCCGGACCCGCCCCGTGCACTCGCCCTGTGCGACGAGGTTCTCGCGGCCGCGGAGCGCGCCGAGCTCGTACCCATCGTGGCCGACACACTGATCACGAGGGCCAGTGCGCTTGCGATCGCCTTCCGTTACTACGAGGGTCTCGGCGCCATCCGGACAGGGACACAGCTGGCCGAAGAGCACGGACTCACCGCCACCGTGATGCGCGGCCTCGTCAACCAGCTCGGACAGTTCGTCGACTTCGCCCCCCGGCAGGCGATCGAGGTCGGACAGACGGGGTTGACGCTAGCGCGACGGCTCGGCCAGCGAGGGTTCGTGCTAGGCGTGATGACGCAGGTGGGATTCTCGGCGTATCCCACGGGCGACTGGTCGATGGCTCTCGATCTGTTGGATGAGGTGCTAAGCGACGAGATCGATGAGCGGGCCTGGTCGCAGGTCGTCCAACCCTGGATCACGATGCGCCGCGCACGAGGAGAGCGATTCGAGGCCGAAGGCGGACGGCTGAGTCTTCTCGAGAACTCGGACGAACACATCCTGCAGACGCAGGTGCACGACGTTCGGGCCCGTCTCTGGTTCATCGACGGCCGGCTCGACGACGCACGCCGTGAGGCAGTGACGAGCCACGCCATGGAGCCCTTTCCGGAGATGCTGCAGCTCGCCATCAGGGCCAGCCTCTGGCTGCGCGATCGCGAGGCCACGGAGGCCCATCTTCGAATTCGCGGATATCGGCGCGCACGGGCCGATGCTGAACGCGCAGCGAACGGTCTTTCGAGCCGGCTTGGCGGCGTTGCGCGGGGAGACGCCTGAAGCGCTTCGGCTCTACCGCGATGGCCGCCGCGGCCTGGCGGACCGAGGCCTCGACTTCTTGCTGGCGCTGAGCGCCATCGACATGGCGACCGTGCTTCCCGACGGCGAAGCGACGGCAGAGGCGATCGCCGAGCGCGCGGGCGACGCGCCACCGACTGCCGCCGAGGCATCAGGGGCTTCGCTCCTCAGGAACTGATCGACTGACGGGCGCTCGAGCCCGCTGCCTGTAACGAGAGCGGTCAACGTCCGAGGCAGTCGCGAGTCCGATGGCGTGGGCGGCATCCAGCCTCGGTCGGCCCTGCTCGCGGCAAGCGACGGCAAGCTGTACGGCACGACCATCGGTGGTCCCAACGGCCTGGGCACGATCTTCCGCTTCGCGCCGAAGGCGAAGGTGACGCTCGCATCCTTGGGCGTGTACCCCGGCGGGGTGTGGAGCGGCGACACATACGCCAACGTGACGACCGGTCACGTGATCCTTGATGGTCTAGCACCGCCACCTTATGCCGGAGTGACGCGCGAGACGACTCTCCAGGTCTACGCAGCCTACTGGCCGGGCTGATGGCGCCTGACCGGTCTCAGCTCCTACGCACGCGCTGAAGCTCCGGCAACTGGTCCGTCTCGGTCGCTGCCTCCACGCTGCGATCACTGACGGCTGGTCTCCTCGCGGTCGGCCCAGCTCCCCACGGGCGCGGCTCCTCCTCCTGCACTCCCCGTGGCCAGGCCTCGTCCAGTGCGACCTGCTGACCGGACATGGGGCGGAAGGCGTCGGCGAGCACGTCGCCACCGCGCTTGGTGAACCAGGCGGCCGCGAACGCAGGGACCGCGGACAGCATCAGGATGAGGGCGATCTGTGCAGCGATCTCCAAGGTGCGTGCAGCCTAGCCCGAATCGCCTCAGCGTCCGTCGCGGCCGGCGGCCACGCCGAGCCCCCACCGGTCCTCTCGCCGGCTTTCAGCCGCCGAGTGACTTGCGGTGAACCTGCCCCGACCATGCGGATCACGTCGAAGGCGAGGTGGACGTAGGCCTCCCAGCTCATCGACGGCACGACGAGCCGGACCTCGCCCGACTCGTCGCGGTGGCGGCCGTCCGGGAAAGGCCGCCGCGCAAGCTGGCTCAGGATGTCGTGCAGCCTGTCGATGGCCTGGACCGCTGTGGTGGGGTCCTGGAAGGGCGAGTCGGAAAGCGAGCGTTCGGCGATGTCGACCAGGAGCCGTACGCCGTAGGCGACGTCTTCGTCGAGTGTCGGCTCCAGCTTCAGGATCACCGCCTGGAGCAGCCGGTCTTCCTCCAAGGCGGCTGGCTCCCCGTGGACCCGGAAAAAGCGGCGCGCCGGCAGGGATGAAATCGCCGAGCGCCGGGACCAGTTCCAGCACGCACCCTGCTCGCCGCGCCTCCTCCACGAGCGCCTGGTAGCTGACCACGGTGATAACGCCTGACTCCCGGGCTCTCACGACCGGCGGTGACTCCGGCTCGAGGGGCTGGCCCTTGTCGGGATACAGGCGGTCGAGCAGCTGGCGCGTGTCCTTGCCCACCAACTCGATGAGCGCCGAGACGCGCAGCGCCTGTCCGATGTGGTGCACATAGATGACGAGAACGGCGATGCTGATGAGCACCAGCACGAACGCCGTCACCACCGCGATGCCCGGCACCTGGCCGTTGCCGTCACCCTCGTTGGTGACCTCTCGGACCGCCAGGATGGCATGTAAGGTGGCCACGAAGAGGCCGATGGCGAGCTGGCTGGGCTTGTCCTGCAGGATGCGCTGCACGATCCGCGGGGAGAACTGGCCCATGGCGAGCTGGACCACGACCATCGTGATGGTGAGCACGAGGGCCGTCAGGCTGACCATCGACGCGGCAACGGTCGACAGGATCGCGGTCGCGGCGTCCGGACCGCCCACGAGGTCAGTGGGTATGGCCTGGTAGTCGAAATGGCGGTCGAGAAGGATCGTGCCGAACGAGAGGACCGCACCGGCGACCACGCACACGACCGGCACGAACCAGAGACTCGACTTGAGGTTGATGAACAGCCTGGAGAGCGTCATGGTGCGCAGCGTACAACCGGGCCACGATGCTCCTGCCGCTGTGGCGCTCTGTGGCTACGGCACCAGTGCCGAAGTCTCCTCGCAGAGATCGAGCGTCCAACTGGCGCCCATCTCCGTGTCGAGCAGTTCACGGGACAGGCATCGGGGGTCTTCGCCGGCGACCAGCACCCATCGCCCGCCGGCGCTGACATCGCCCAGGAGCGCATCCGGGGGAAGCAGATGCGTCATCACCCGACCCGGCTCCGGCTCGATGTCCGGACGGTCGTAGCGCAGCAGCATGGATCGCTGGCCATCCGCAGCCAGGGCGAGGAGCGTCCGGCCGTCCCCGGACCAACGGAGGTCTCGAGCTTGTGCGGCGCCAGGGAGGGCGAGCTGCGTGCCCCCGAGCGACAGGTCCTGGCAGTCGGCATACACGGTCACCCGCTCCTCGCTCAGTACAGCGCCGACACTGGATGCCACGCTCGGGCTCAGGAAGCCGCGGAGGCCCCCGCGGGCGTCAAAGTCATCACCGCGATGGAACGGGACCGTGGCGCCGGTTCGTGCATCCACCAGGCCCGACCACGGATCCTGTCGACATGCGGCTTCGAACGCCGACGACACGCCGTCCTGGATGGGCTCGGCGAAGACGATCAGCTGGGTCGAGTCGGCCGTCCACCCGATGACCGATCCGAAGCGCCGAAGCTCGGGGGCGCTGACTCGCCGGACGGCTCCTTCGACCGGCTCCCATAGGGCGATGGTGTCCAAGCGACGCCAGGCGTAGCCGGCCAGCTCGCGGCCGTCGGGCGACCAGTGAAGCGTCGCTGCGTGCAGCAGCTCGTCGGGCCACTCCAGCTGCGCCGTGGGCGCGCCTAGGGTCCACAGGAAGGCGCCCAGCCCTCCGACACGGATCAGGATCATGTCGCTACCTGGCCGCGGATAGAACTGGACGTAGGCACCCTCCGAGTCAACGGGGCCCGACACTCGGAACGTCCAAGCTTCCACGATCGTGACTCGACCGCCGGCGCGCGGCGCCAGCAACGACACGCGCGCAGCGACGCTTCCGTCATCTCGCCGCAGGACTTGGCCAGTGGCGAACCGAGGGCGGCCGACCTCTGGTACGGAGGTGAGCAGCGCAGGCTCGGGCGCGGGCGATGTCGTCGGCGCCGATCCGGGGGAAGCGGAGGCCGCCGGCGCGAGCGAGCCGTCGAGAGTCGGTACCGCGGAAAAGTCGGCCGGGGCCGCCACGAGGACCGCGGTCAGTCCGCTGACATCGACCTCGCCGTATACGTGCAGCTCGGCGGTTTCCGGCTCCGACCCGACGAGGACGCACAGGTCATGGCGGCGCGGCTGGCCGGAGCTGGGTGCCACGGACACCAGCGACTCGCCTTCCCCATCGCGCGGCGGACCGCCGACGACCGGAAACGGATGGCCCTCACGGAAGATCACCACGAAGGCGGGAGCCGAGACATCGAGCTCGGGCGATAGCCCCATCTGGGGCAGGTGGCGGCGATAGTCGCTGGCCTGGGCCATCGGAAAGGCCTGGAGGACGTTCTCCCCCGTCCCACCACCACACCGCTCGTAACGAGGATCCCCGAGCCACGTCACCGGGGCTGTCGATGCTTGTGGCGTCGGCGATGAGGACGTGCCCGGTCGGCCGATGTACGGGACAGCCACCAGGGCCACGAGCACGCTGACGATCCCCAACGCGAGGACGAGGCTCGAGACACGCAGCCAGCCAGAAGGGCCTGGTCGGCGCCTGGCGGGCAATCCATCGATGGCGCTGGCAAGCCGTTGGACGCGATCGGTATCCACCCGTCCGGCTTCCGTAAGCCAACCGCGCAGTTCCTCGTCGAATCGCTCGCTCATCCTCTTTCCTCCGCCGCATAGGCGGCCCGCAGCCTTGCTCGAGCCTGATGTGCGCGTGACTTGACGGTCCCCTCTGGTACGCCGAGCAAGCCCGCCGTCTCGGCCACCGGGAGCGACCAGAAATGGTGAAGCGTCAGGATCAGGCGGTCCTTGGTTTCGAGGCGCCCGAAGGCGCGTCCGAGCGCTCGACGCTCCAGGGCCCGCTCCAGGTCGTCCACGGGTGCCATCGCGGTCAGGTCCAGCTCAGTGACCCGGGGGCGTTGGCCGAGGCGCTTCATGGCCGAACGGATCACGTGGCGGCGGAACCAGGCCGGAAACGCGTCCGCTCGGCGGAGTTGGTGCAAGCCCAGCCAGGCCGATAGGAGCGCGTCCTGAACCGCGTCGTCCGCTTCGGACGGCGAACGCAGCAGCGCTGTGGCGGCACCTAGGGCGGTCGGAAGGTGTGGCTCGACCAGGCGCCGGAACGCCTCTCGGTCGCCCGCCACGGCGCGCGCCACGAGGGATGGCTGAAGGCTCTTCGCCTGTTCCCTCACCGACTCCATACCTCTAGGTGGCGGGTGAAGTCTGATCGGTTCGATCTTCGTGCGACCCGGCAGCTGGGTGTCGGGCACCTGTCTCGCCCGAGGCGTGTAACCAACCTGCAACGGCTGGCGGTCTCGCGCCGTCGCGGTGTCGACAGGCGCGGCCCAGACTCGTCGACCACCGTCTGTCCCTGGCCGTTGGTCGGGATCTTGGTGCGCACGTCGGGAGATGAGCCATGGACGATACGAGGAGGTCTGACGACCCCGCGGTCGGCGACGATATGGAGGCCGAGGAACGCCACGCCACGCCCTTCGGGCTGGAGAGTTCTATCCCGGGCGTGTCCGTTCACGGGGCTGAGGATGCGCAGGAACGCGCGCCGTCGATCAAGGGATCGGAGGAGTCGGGAAGCGACGACGAGGCACCGCCGCTGGTTTGAATGACTTCATCGTCGCGCGCGCGGTGACCGCGTGAGTGCCATCCAGGCCACGAGCGACCTGTGGTGGAAGAACGCCATCGTCTACTGCGTGGATGTCGGGTCGTACTCGGACACGAACGGTGACGGCGTCGGGGATCTGCACGGCCTGATACAGAAGCTCGACTATCTGGCTGGCCTCGGCGTCACCTGCCTCTGGCTCCAGCCCTTCTACCCCTCACCGCGCCGCGACAACGGCTACGACATCACCGACTACTACGCGGTCGATCCGCGCTACGGCTCCATGGGTGACCTGGTCGAGCTGTTGCGGACGGCGCGCGAACGGGGCATCCGGGTGATCGCCGACCTGGTGGTCAACCACACCTCGATAGATCACCCTTGGTTCCAGGCCGCGGGTGATCGCGAGTCGTCCTTCCACGACTTCTACGTGTGGTCCGACGAGCGGCCGCCGAATGCCGAGGAAGGCGTCATCTTCCCCGGCAGCCAGGACAGCATCTGGTCGTACG
>JACCQX010000024.1 GCA_013813905.1 Chloroflexota bacterium | reverse complement strand
GACGAGCTGGTCGTGGAGATCAAGGGTCCGGGGCGCTCGACATGGACCATGCGTGAGTTCGGCGACTGGGGGCTGGTCGATATCGAGGCACAGATCCAGCCGCCCGATCCGGCGGCGGACGGGTTCTACGGCCTGACCTGCGGCCGAAGCAACGAGGACTTCTACGCCGGGCTGCTGGACGCGTCGGGCGGCGCCGTCCTCCTTCGCATCGACGGTGGCGAGGCCACCGTCCTACGGCGCGAGGAAGCGCCCGTGCCCGAGGTTGCCGGTCCGGGTCCACTTGACCTGCGCCTGTCGTGCAGCGGCACTGATGCCGGACCTGTCCCCGGCTTGAGCTTCAGCGTAGGCGATCGGGTGGTGGCCAGCGCGGCGGACCCGAACGGCTTCGTGAGCTTCCTGCGAGGCGGCTTCTACCTCGAATCGGGCAGCGCTGCGGAGGCCGCCCTGATGTTGGGCGACGACTTCCGCGTGACGGTCGGGCTCGTCGCGGGCGACGTTGCCTACCCCTCGCCGACGCCCACTGCCGACCCCGCGGTGGAGGCCCTGCTGCTGCACGTGCCGGAGGCCTTGCGTGACCTGTGTCAGCGGGTGGATCGGCCGGATCTAAAGGCCGCTGTGGCCGTCGATTGCGCCACGGCCGACGTGCCGGTGGCGACCTATCTCCAGTATCCGGACCCGGCCGCCATGACAGCGGACTATCGCGCGCTCGTTGCGGCGCACTCCGACGCGACCGGCAGTAGCTGTGAGAGAGAGCCGAGCGAGGGCCCCTACACCGTGGATGGGCTGGCAGCAGGGCGCCTGCTGTGCTTCCTCGACGATGGAGCCGCAACGTTCTACTGGACCGACGAGCGGGTATCCATCCTGGGTCATGCGCGATCCGCCGCCGCCTCGTTCGACGACCTGTATGGCTGGTGGTTGGCGGCCGGCCCGCTGCCCTGACGCTCATCGCGACGCGCGAACGCCCGTGCTATAGTCCCGCTTCGGTCACGGCCCATCGTGACCCCTGTCGCTGTGGGCCACGAACGAGCCGATCGATAGACGCATGAGGGATCCAGCCTGAGTCGAGACCTGCGCATCAACGAGATGATCCGTGTTCCCCAACTACGGGTCGTCGATGAAGAGGGAAGCCAGATGGGGGTCATGCCCACGGGGCACGCCCTGCGCTTGGCGCAAGACCGGGGGTACGACCTCGTGGAGGTCGCGCCGATGGCCGTCCCGCCGGTCGCTCGACTCCTCGACTACGGCCAGTTCAAGTACGAGCAGGCCCGCCGAGAGAAGGAAGCCCGACGCCATCAGCGTTCGGTCGAATTCAAGGAGATCCGGATCGCGCCCAAGATCGGCAAGGGCGACTTCGACACCAAGGTCCGGCGGGCGATCCAGTTCCTCGAGGATGGCGATCGCGTCAAGGTCACCTGTCGCTTTCGGGGGCGCGAGGTGAGCCACGCCTACATCGGGCGTGACCTGCTACTTCGCTTCGGAGAGCTGATCAAGGACCACGGCACGGTGGAGCGTCCACCGGTGCTGGAAGGCAAGTCGATGTCCATGGTCGTGACGTCGCTGCACAAGGCCAAGAGCCACGAATCCACCAGTCGACCGGAGGCAGACGAATCACCGGTCGAACGAGCGGCCCCCACGGGCACGGACGGTCCGGCTCGACCGGCCGCCGGAGCTCCGCCGGTAGCGGCGGCCTCACCCGCAGGCGCGGCTTCGGCCTCGGAGAAGGCCCGGCCTGCCGCCCCAGCTGCGAAGCCCGCTAACGTCAGCGAAGAACGTGTACCGGCCACCGAGCCGGCAGGAGGTTAGGCATCGTGCCCAAGATGAAGACCCACAAGGCGACGGCGAAGCGATTCGGCGTCACCGGCAGTGGCAAGGTCTATCGCGTCCGGGCATGGCGAGGCCACCATCTCCAGATCAAGTCCTCCCGCCGGACCCGCCGCTACGCCGGCAAGGCCATGCTGAACCCCACGCATGCGGAACAGGTCCGGCGCCTGTTGCCGTACCTCTAGGAGCGCGACAGCGTCATGGCCCGAGTCAAGCGCGGCGTCGCCGCACACAAACGTCACAAGCGGCTGCTGAAGTCGGCCGAGGGCCGTCGAGGGACCCGCTCGAAGCTGATCAAGCCGGCGCGCGAGGCGCAGCTTCACGCGATGGCTTATGCCTATGCCGGTCGCAAGCAGCGCAAGCGCCAGATGCGAGCCCTCTGGATCGTGCGACTCAACGCCGCGGCGCGACAGCAGGGCCTGACCTATGGCCGCCTCATCAGCGGGCTGAAGCAGGCCGGCGTGACCCTTGATCGCAAGGTCCTGGCCGACATCTGCGTGCGCGATCCCATCACCTTCGCGCGCATCGCCGAGGTCGCGAAGGCCGGCTGACCGCCGGTCAGCGCCCGTCTCGGCCCTCGTGGACCTGGAGGCTTTCGCCGCCCGTCTGTCCGCGCTCCGCGAACGGGCGCTCCAGGCCGTCCGTGAGACGGCAGACCCGAGCAGCCTGGAACAGGTCGAGGCTGCTTATCTCGGGCGCAAGGGCGAGCTGCGCACGCTGCTGGGCGGGATCGGCGGGCTGCCCGCCGAGGATCGTCCTCGCGTCGGGGCGCTGGCCAACCCCATCCGTGAGGACGTGGAGCGTGCCATCGCGCAGCGCCGTGAGCGCCTGGAGTCCATCGCGCTGGAAGTGCGCCTGGCGGGCGAGCGGCTGGATGTCACGCTTCCTGGACGTCCGCTGCGCCGGGGATCGCTGCACCCCCTGGTCGAGACGGAACGGGAGATCGCACGCTTCTTCGGGCGGTACGGCTTCGTGGTCTACGAGAGCCCCGAAGTGGAGACCGACGAGCGCAATTTCGAGGCTCTCAACATCCCGGCCGATCACCCGGCGCGCGACCTGTGGGACACCATCTACCTCCAGCCGCCCGACTCCGAGGCCACGGGAACGCCCGATGACGGCCGCCTGCTCCTGCGTACCCACACCTCGCCCGGCCAGATCCGCGCGATGCACGAGATGTCGCCACCGCTGCGGGTGCTGACACCCGGCCGCTGCTATCGGTACGAAGCGGTCGATGCCAGTCACGGCTTCGAGTTCTTCCAGGTGGAGGGGCTCATGGTCGATGAGGGCACCTCCCTGGCGCACCTGCGCGGTCTGCTCGACGAGTTCGCTCACGCCATGTTCGGGGCCGCCCGAGCGACCCGCTTCCGGCCGGGCTATTACCCCTTCACCGAGCCGTCGGTGGCCTTCGACATCGGCTGCGTATCGTGTGAGGGCAGCGGCTGCCCGGCCTGCGGCCGGAGCGGCTGGATGACCATCCTGGGTGCCGGCATGGTGCACCCCGTGGTGCTGCGCAACGGTGGCCTGGACCCGGAGCGATTCCAGGGCCTCGCCTTCGGCATGGGCGTCGACCGGATCGCCATGCTGCGCTACGCCATCAACGACCTGCGCGTGTTCCTGGCCAACGACCTGCGCTTCCTGGAGCGGTTCTAGATGCGCGTGCCCCTGTCCTGGCTGCGCGAGTTCGTGGACATCGACCTCTCTCCCGAGGCGCTCGCCGAGCGTTTGACCCTGCTCGGCATGGAGGTCAAGGGCGTCCACCGCATCGGCGCCGATTGGTCCTCGGTGGTGGTCGGCGAGCTGCTGGACGTGTATGCCCACCCGAGCTCGCCGCGCCTCTCGCTGACGAGGGTGCGCACGGCTGAGGGAGAGCGGGAGCTGGAGATCGTCTGCGGTGCCACCAACATCGAGGCCGGCCAGAGAGTGCCGGTGGCGCTGCCCGGCGCCCTCCTGCCGGGCGACCGAAGCATCGGCGTCACGCGCATCGCCGGCATCCAGAGCGAGGGCATGCTCTGCTCCGGCGCGGAGCTGGGACTCACCCCTGACGCCGACGGGATCCTCATCCTGGACAGCGAAAGCCCGCTCGGCGAGCCGCTCGGCCGGCTGCTCGGCGACACGGTCCTGGACGTCGATGTGAAGCCCAATCGCGGGGACGCTCTGTCGATCCTGGGACTGGCTCGTGAGGTGGCGGCCGCCACGGGAGCAACGGTGCGCGAGCCGCTCATCGCGGTCCCGGAGAGCGGCGACGCCACGGACGATCACCTCAGCGTCACGGTCCAGGACGTGCTGCGCTGCCCGCGATTCGTGGCGCGCTACCTGGACGGGCTGACGGTCGGTCCCTCGCCCACCGCGGTGCAGGTGCGGCTGATGGCCGCCGGGGTGCGGCCGGTGTCCAACGTGGTGGACGCCTCGAACTACGTGATGCTGGAGCTGGGCAAGCCGGTGCATACCTTCGACGCGGCCGCCGTCACGGAGGACCGCCTCATCGTCCGCACCGCGCGGCCGGGAGAGCGGTTGGAGACGCTGGACCACATCGAACGGGAGCTGTCGGCTGACACGCTGGTCATCGCCGATCCGGTTGGTCCCTTGGCCATCGCCGGCGTGATGGGTGGTGCCAGCTCGGAGGTGAGGGAGGGCACCACCCAGGTCATCGTCGAGTCGGCCCTCTTCCAGCCGGTGACGATCCGGCGCACTGCGCAGGCCTACGGCTTGCGCAGTGAGGCGAGCCTGCGCTTCGAGAGGGGCCAGGAGCCCCGGATGGCGCGCCTGGGTGCCGACCGTGCCGCGCAGCTCATCGTCCGCTGGGCCGGGGGCCGGGCGGCCATGGGCGCCGTGGACACCGACCCGGTCGATCCGCCGGCGACTCGCCTGACCTTCCGTCCGGCCCGCATCGCGCGCCTGCTGGGCATGAGCGTCTCCGGTGACGGGATGCGCGACCTCCTCGCCCGTGCCGGGATCGTCACGGAGCCCGCTGCGGCGAGATCGAGCGTGGCGATCATCGCCGGCGAGCGTCCGATCCCGCTCGACCCGGACGCGGCCGCAGAGGCCCTGGTGGCCATCGTGCCAGGCCATCGTCGGGACCTGGCCATCGAGGCGGACATCGCTGAGGAGGTGGCCCGCATCCGGGGCTACGACGCTGTTCCCAGCAGGCTGCCGGATACGTCGATGCCGGGCTACCGCCCCGATCCTCGCCTGATGGTGGACCGCGTGCGGGATCTGCTCTCCGGCCGAGGCCTCAACGAGGTCGTCACGTACAGCCTGGTCTCGCCCCAGGACCACGCCAGCCTGGGTCACGACGCTCAAGACCCGGCCACCATCCGAGCAGCGAATCCCGTGTCGGGCGAGCACTCCGAACTGCGGCGATCGCTGCTGCCCCAGCTCATGCGGGTGCTGGTAGACAACGAACGCCAGCGACGGCCGGACCTCGCAGTGTTCGAGGTGGGAGCGGTGCACGCCCTGGTCGACGGGCACCCGAAGGAGGCGCGTCATCTGGGCATCCTCCTGGCGGGCGCCGCGGATCCCCTCAGCTGGGATCGCCCGTCGCGTCCCGTGGACATAGCCGATGCCAAGGGTTTGCTGGAGTGGCTGGTCGAGCGAGTGGCAGGAGCGCGTCTCCGCTGGGAGCCCGGTCCGCTACATGAGGCGCTCTACCACCCCGGCCGCAGTGCCCTGGCGATCGCCGAACTCGAGTCTGGTCACCGCGTGGAGCTGGGCCTGGTCAGCGAGCTCGATCCGCGTTACCTGACCGCCTGCGAGGCGCAGGCTGAGCGCGTCGTGTTCGCCCGGCTGGATCTGGACGGACTCGGGCGCACCGTGCCGGCGGTGCAGCGAGTGGGTGACCTGGAGCGGCTGCCGGCACTGGAGCGAGATATCGCCGTGGTGGTCGCCGAAACGCAGCCAGCGGGCGCGGTCGAGGCGGTCATGCGCGCCGCCGGCGGGCCGCTGCTCGCGTCGGTGCTGCTCTTCGACCGCTACGAGGGTGCTCCGCTCGGCCCTGGTGAGATGAGCCTGGCCTACCGGCTTCGATTCGAGCCTGGTACACGAACACTGGATGAGGACGGGATCGAGCGCGCCGTGGCCAGCGTGGTGGACGCCCTTCGAGAGCGCCTTGGCGCCCGCCTGCGGGGCTGATACGGTGCGCGCGTGAACGCGGTCGACCTGGTCCTGCTACTGGTCCTTGCCGCAGCAGCCCTCCTGGGCTTCTTCCAGGGAGTCATCCGCAGCCTGCTGGCCATCGGCGCCTGGGCCGTGAGCTTCCTGCTGGCCGCCAACCTGCGTGATCCGGTAGGCCGCTACCTGGCCTCGCAATGGACGAGCCTCTCGGCCGACTACGTCTACATGCTCGCCTTCGGCTCCGTCGCCATCGTGCTGCTGGTGGTGCTCTTGGGGGCGATCCGGGTCGGGGCGCGGTGGTCGGCCCGGCTGTACGCCCTGCTGCAGGACTCGACCGTGGGACGGACGGTGATCGGCTTCGTGACACCGGTGATGGACGTCCTCTTCGGGCCGCTCACACCGCAGGTCGTGCGCGACGCTATCGGCTGAGGCGCGGTCGACGTCCCCAGCTCCGCTTCCGCGAGCGTTCTTCACGCGTCCGGCGGTGGAGCTGGCGCCTGCGCTGCTTGGCCTGCGCCTCATGCGTGAGTCGGCCGAGGGCCGGAGTGGCGGGCTCATCGTGGAGACAGAGGCCTACGGCGGACCCGAGGATCGAGCCAGCCATGCGCGTGCCGGTCACACACGGAGGACGGCGCCCATGTTCGGGCCGCCGGGCCACGCTTATGTCTACCTCATCTACGGCCTGCATTCGTGCCTCAACGTGGTGGCCGAAGCCGAGGGAGTGGCCGGCGCCGTGTTGATCCGCGCCCTGCGGCCAGTGCTGGGCCTTGAGATGATCCGCGCTCGGCGCGGGCGGCCGCGTGACGCCGACTCGGTGCTGGCGGCGGGTCCTGCGCGCGTTTGCCAGGCCCTGGCCGTGGACCGCTCGCTGGATGGCCACGATCTCACGCGCGGCGAGGCGCTCTGGATCGAGGAGCCGGGGGGGGACGGGCCAGAGCGCCTGCTGACCTCGGGCGTGCTGTCCGGGAGGATCATCGCCGGACCGAGGATCGGCGTCGCCTACGCCGGCGAGGGCTGGGCGGAGCGACGCTGGCGCTTCGGCGTGGCCGGTGACCCCTCGTTATCGCGGCCCTTCCCGCCGCTCTCACGGCCGTCCCCGTCGTCGTCCAGGCCCGACGGGCGCTGATGGACGCCAAGTCCCAGGCTCTCCTGGAGTTCCCGCTCATCCGGGCGCGCCTGGCCGGTCACGCCTCGTTCGCGCCATCCCGGCGGCTGGCCGAGGGTCTCTCGCCCTCGAGCGATGCGTTCATAGTGGCGCGCGGCCTTGATGAGACCGACCAGGCGAGGGCGCTCCTTTCCGAGCGGCCGGACGTCGGCGTCGGCGGTGCGCGGGACATCGGCCCAGCGCTGGAGCGCGCGGCGCGCGGCGGCCGGCTGGAGGCGTCCGAGCTACTCGACATCACGGCAACGCTCATCGCCGCGGGCCGTCTCCAGGATGCGCTGCGCGAGGATCGCCGCCCACTGCTCCATGAGCTGGCGCGGCGCATCTCCCCGCTCCCGGCCCTGCGCAACCGCCTGGAGCTGAGCCTCGACCCGGCCGGGGAGCTTTTGGACAGCGCCTCGCCGGCACTGGGCGGCCTGCGGCGGGCCGTCCGCATCGCCTACGAGCGTCTCCGTTCCCGTCTGGAGGACCTGGTCCATCGCAGCGACATGGGCTCCGCGCTCCAGGAACCCATCGTCACGCTGCGCAACGGACGCTACGTCGTGCCTGTCCGCTCCGATTCGCGGGGCAAAGTCAAGGGCATCGTCCACGATCAGTCGGGCAGCGGTCAGACGCTCTTCGTGGAGCCGCTGGTGGCGGTGGAGCTGGGCAACGTCTGGCGCGAGGCGCAGCTCTCCGCGCAGGCCGAGGAGGAGCGCATCCTCGACGAGCTGTCGGCGCTGGTGGGCAGCCAGGCGGGACCGTTGCGCGACACGCTCGACGCGCTGGCACGCTTCGACCTGTGGGCGGCCAAGGCGCGGCTGGCGGCGGAGATGGACGCGGTGCGCGCGGAGACCGCCGAGCGACACGAGGTCGAGCTGTTCGCCGCTCGTCATCCAGGCCTCACCGGCCGCGTCGTGCCGACCGACCTGCGCCTCGGCGGACCCTACACGGCGCTGGTCATCACGGGACCCAACACGGGCGGCAAGACCGTCGCGCTGCGGACCCTTGGCTTGCTCTCGCTGATGCATCAGGCCGGCCTGCACGTGCCGGTTTCACCGGGCAGCCGCCTTCCCGTGTTCCGCGACGTCTTCGCCGACATCGGGGACGAGCAATCGGTGGCTCAGTCGCTCTCGACCTTCAGCGGTCACCTGCGCTCGATCGTGCGCATCGTCCAGGCGGCCGGTCCCGGCTGCCTCGTGCTGCTCGACGAGCTTGGCGCGGGCACCGACCCCACGGAGGGCTCGGCGCTGGCCCAGGCGCTGCTCGATCACTTCATCCGTGCGGGCGCCCTGGTCGCCGCCACCAGCCATTACGCCGAGCTAAAGGTATATGCCCACGACACGCCGGAGGCCCGCAACGCCTCTGTCGAGTTCGACCTGGAGACCCTTTCGCCGACCTACCGGCTGACCATCGGCCTGCCCGGCACCAGCCAGGCGTTCGCCATCGCCGAGCGTCTCGGCCTGGCGGCGGGGCTGGTGGACGATGCCCGCTCTCGTCTATCGCGTGCACAACTCGACTTCGAGGCCACGTTGGCGTCGATCAAGGCATCCGAAGCGACCACGGCCGAGGCGCTGCTCCAGGCGGAGGAGGCCGAGGCGCGGGCACGGCGGGCACGTTCGGAGGCGGAGCAGGAGCGGCTGAGGGCCCGGCGCGAGCGGGAGGAGGCCGTGCAGGCCGCGCGGTCGGAGGCCGATGCTGCCGTGAGCGTCATCCGCGGCGAGATAGAGGCTACACGCGCGATCCTGGCACGCGAGACGCTCACCGAAGCGCGCCTTGACGAAGCCATCCGCCGCCTCGAGGAGCGCATCTCCTCGTTGCCCATCGGTGGGCACGCCGAGCAGGCCGCGGAGGTGCCGGTGGCGCCCGCAGGCTGGCAGCTGGGCATGCGGGCGCTCACGCCGGCCGGCCTGGAGGGTCGCATCGTGAGCCTGGAAAGCGGCGGGCGTCGCGCGACGCTGGAGGCCGGTGGGATGCGCGTCACCGCGGACGTGGGCGACCTGCGAGCGGTGGCTCACATGGCGGACTCGGCTACACGACACCGCGCGGGAGACGGTCCCGAGGCCCACCAGCAGCTGGCCTCGGATGGTCCGGTGACCGGCCGCCGGGGCGACTTCGGCGCTGAGGGACGTGCTGTTCCTACGACGATCGCTCGCAGCCCCAGCC
>JACCQX010000168.1 GCA_013813905.1 Chloroflexota bacterium | reverse complement strand
GGTCGACCCGATCCTCTACGAGCTGCCCTTCGAGCGCTTCCTGAACCCTGACCGCGTGACGATGCCCGACATCGACGTCGACTTCGAGGACGCCCGTCGGGACGAGGTGATCCGTTACGTCACGCAGAAGTACGGGTCCGACCACGTGGCCCAGATCATCACCTTCGGCACCATGCTGGCCCGGGCTGCCATCCGGGATGTCGGACGGGTGATGAACTTCACCTACGGTGAGGTCGACCGCATCGCCAAGGCCGTGCCCAACCAGCTGGGCATCAAGCTGGAGGAGGCGCTGCGCATCGCGCCGCCCCTGCGCGAGATGGTCGAGGCCGATCCGCAGGTGGCCAAGCTGATCGAGCTCGCACGCCAGGTCGAAGGCGTCGCCCGCAACGCCTCTACGCACGCCGCCGGCGTCGTCATCAGCGATGAGCCGTTGGCCGCCCTGATGCCGCTCCAGCGCGCCACCAACTCCGACTCGATCATGACCCAGTACGAGATGCACGGCGTGGAGGCGCTGGGCCTGCTCAAGTTCGACTTCCTGGGACTCTCCAATCTGACCATCCTGCGCCAGGCGGTGGACCTCATCCGCGACCACCGTGGCGAGGCTATCGACATCGACCACATCCCCCTGGACGACAAGAAGACCTTCGACCTGCTTTCCTCGGGCGAGACCACGGGCGTCTTCCAGCTCGAGTCACCGGGCATGCGCCGCTACGTCAAGGACCTCCGCCCGACCTCCGTGCTGGACCTGGCGGCCATGGTCGCGCTCTTCCGGCCCGGTCCCATGGACAACATCCCGGCCTACATCCGCCGCAAGCACGGCCAGGAGCCGGTGAGCTACCTGCACCCGCTTCTGGAGCCGTACCTGAGGAAGACCTACGGGATCTTCGTGTACCAGGAGGACATCATGTCCGCGGCCATGGCCCTGGGCGGCTTCACCGGGCCGGAAGCCGACACGCTGGGTTACGCCATCCGCAAGAAGAAGTCCTCCGTCCTGCGCGCGCAGAAGGAGAAGTTCGTTACCCAGGCCGCCGAGCGGGGTGTCGCGCCGCACACCATCGACGCGGTCTTCAAGGCCTTCGAGCCCTTCGAGCGCTACGGCTTCAACAAGGCCCACGCGACCTGCTATGGCCTGATCGCCTACCAGACGGCTTATCTCAAGGCGAACTACACGGTCGAGTACATGACCAGCGTGCTGACCGCGGTGCGCGATAGCTCGGACCGGGTAGCCGCGGCCATAGCGGAGTGCCGGCGGCTGGGCATCGAGGTCCGGCCGCCGGACGTCCACCTCAGCGGGCTCCACTTCACGGTGGAGGGGGAGGCCATCCGCTTCGGCCTGCTGGCTGTCAAGAACGTGGGTCAAGGGGCCATCGAGTCGATCATCGAGTGCCGCGAGAAGGACGGCGACTTCCGCTCGCTGGCCGACTTCTGCTCGCGCGTCGACCTGCGGCTGGGCAACAAGCGCGTGCTGGAGTCACTCATCCGGGTGGGGGCGCTCGGTCGGTTCGGGCACCCGGCGCAGTTGCTCCTCGCCCTGGACGACGCCATGGCTGCGGGACAGGCACAGCAGCGCGACAGAGTGAGCGGGCAGGTGTCCCTCTTTGACGCGTCGGACGCCGGCGCGCCGCTGGAACGGACACTCCCCCAGGCCACGGAGGCACCCTCGCGTGAGCGGCTGCGTTGGGAGAAGGAGCTGCTGGGCCTGTACCTCTCGGACCATCCGCTCGGCGAGCTGGCGACGGAGATCGGCACGTACGTCAACGCCTACAGCGGGGACCTGGGCGAGGAGCTCGACCAGCAACGCATCGTCGTCGGAGGGGTGGTGACCGGGGTGCGCCGCGTGCTGACCAAGGCCAAGGCGACCATGGCCGTAGCCACGTTGGAGGACCTTCAGGGTTCCCTCGATGTGGTCGTCTTCCCCAAGGTCTTCGAGGAGACCGGCCCGGCCTGGGTCGATGACGCCATCCTTCTGGTGGCTGGTCGGGTCGATCACAAGGGCGACGAGACCGTGCTCCTGGCGGACTCGGTCTGGACCTGGGAGGCGGCCAGCCAGCTTGGTCCGGAGGCCTTCGCGCGACAGGTGGCCCAGGGCGATCGTGGCCGTCGGGTCGGGCGGGGGCGACCGGCGGTCAACGGGTTCACCAACGGGTCCGGAGGTACAGCCCCATCGCGCGGGGTCCCCACGGCGACAGTGGTGACCGCCGCTTCGCCGTCCGTCGCCCGCGCTCCGGCACCGCCTGCGGCGCCCGTGAACGGGCTTCAGGCACCCCGTGCGCCCGTGGTGCGGACCGTGCCCCGAACGTCGCCGCTTCGAGGCGTGGCGCTGGAGGGCAGCCTCGACGTCATGATCGGCGGTCCACGGCCCGCTCGAGTGGCCGTGTCGGCGCCGGTCGCACCGGCCGCACCGCCGCTAGCACCCCCGATCGGCGGGAACCGAAGGTGGGACCGCCCGCGCCGAGGTCGCCCCTTGAGCCCATCAACACCGATGCCGGTGACGAGCCACCGTGGCCGGATGAGGTGCACGACCGCCTGGCTGCCGAGGATGCGGCCGTGACCGCGCCCCTCGAGGCGTCAGTCGGGCAGCAGGTGCACGTCCGCTTCGCCCGGGCGCCGCAGGACTCTCTCCTTCAGGCGCTGCAGACCCTGCGCGACGTACTACGCGAGCACCCGGGCGATACACCCGTGGTACTGCACATCCCCGCCGGTGCCGAGGAGCGACCGATGCAGCTACGCGCGGGGGTGGCCTATGACACCGAGCTACTGGCCGCCGTCAGGCGGCGGTTGGGCGGCGGCATCGCCGAGCTGCGCCTGGTCTGACGCGGCCGAGGACCTTCCTTCGAGGTCAGGTCCCCGGTGGCGGCGATCCAGGAGCGGTGACGGGAAGCGCCACGGCGCGCTGTCCCTCTTCGTAGGCGAGCTCCACGACGGCAGAACGCGTCGACGGCGGCATGGCTGCCAAGAGGAACGCCACGTAACCGGAGAGGCGCCCCTGCTGGCCACGCCAAACACCTAGTAGTGAGGACATGATCAGCAGCGGCAGTCGATTGTCCAGGAGGAACGCGCCCAGCCCATCGCCCAGCAGCATGGGTCGCGGATCCGGCGGCGCACTCGGCGCAGCCGGCACACCCGATGGGCCGGATGGTCCGGGCGGGACGCCCGGAGGAGCGAGCGCGGGAGCGCCCATGACCAGGTCGATCAACGGTCCCGTCGCGGCCGTACCGAGGACGTATCCCACCACCACCGCGGCCAGCGCCACCAGGGTTCCGTGTCGATCGCTGCGTGCCCCGGCATACAGTCCCACCGTGAAACCGATGGCGGGGGGCAGGAGCGCGA
>JACCQX010000155.1 GCA_013813905.1 Chloroflexota bacterium | reverse complement strand
AGCCGCCGGGCGCTGGCCGTGGCGGACATGGTGCCCGCCGATATCGGCTACGTGAACGCCCACGGCACGGGCACGCGCCTCAACGACCGGACGGAAGCGCGGGGCCTGTGCCGGATATTCGGTGACGGCCGGGTGCCGCCGGTCAGCTCCACCAAGCCGGTCACGGGACACTGCCTGGGTGCCACCCCGGCGCTGGAGGCCCTCATCGCCATCAGCTCGCTTCAGACCGGCTGTCTGCCGCCAACGGCCAACCTGGCGACCCAGGATCCCGATTGCCGGCTCGACGTCATCGCCGGACTGCCCCGATCGCTCACCGCGGGCAGCGTCCTCTCGACCTCCATGGGCTTCTGGGGCATGGTCGGGGTGCTGGTCTTCAGTGCCCCGGATCGATAGGCGATGAAGCCGACGGGGGCGCGGCGGTGGAGGAGGCGAGCTCGCAGGCCCGCGCGAAGATGCCGTCGAGCATGGCCGGCGTGAGCCGGCCGGTGAAGGTGTTCTGCTGGCTTGGGTGGAACGAGCCCAGCAGACGATAGCGGCCGACATCGGCTTCGGCGCCGTGGCCGAAGCGAGGCCGCGAGGCCTTCGACCGATGTCCGGTCGCGGCCAGTGCCCGGAGCGCGCCGTCCCAGGCGAAGGCGCCCAGGGCCACGATGACGCTCATCTCCGTGAGGACCCCCAGCTCGCGTACCAGGTAGGGCAGGCACGCGTCCCGCTCTTGCGGGGTCGGGCGGTTGTCCGGCGGCGCACAGCGGTTCACCGCAGCGACGTACAGATCGTGGAGCACCAACCCGTCGGTGGCCGAGTCGGACCTCGGCTGGGAGGCTAGACCGGCCCGGTGCAGCGCCGCGAACAGCACGTCGCCGGAACGGTCGCCGGTGAAGACGCGTCCGGTGCGGTTGCCGCCGTGGGCGGCCGGCGCCAGGCCGACCAACAGGATCCGCGCCGAGGGGTCGCCCATGCCCGGCACCGGGCGCTGCCAGTACGGCTCACCTCGATATCGTCGGGGCAGATCCAGCGCGGTGGCGTGTCGCCAGGCCACCAGGCGTGGGCAGCGGGTGCAGACCACCACCTCCGACAGGATCAGGGCCAGCGCCCGGCGCCGCTCCTCGCCACCGCTCGAGGTCCGCTCAGGCGGCGCTTTGGCTCGCATCATCCCCGGCCAGCTCCAGGACACCCCGCAGGGGGATGGCCACCCAGTCCGGCCGGCTGTTGAGCTCGTAGGCGATCTCGTAGAGCGCCTTCTGGAGCAGCAACGCGTCGAGCAGCGTGGCCAGTTGCTTCGGATCGGACGGCAGCAGGTCACTGCCCTCCATGGCCTCCAGGTAAGCGCCCAGGAAGGCCGCCGAGACCCACGTGTACCAGCTGCGCGCCCAGGGCTCCAGCGTCCGTACATCCTCCTGGCGCACCGGCACGCTCACGGGCGTGCCCAGCAGCGAACCGAAGGCCGCGTAGTGGAACGAGCGCAGCATGCCCGCTACGTCGCGCAGCGGGGATCGCTTGTGCCGGCGTTCGGAGAGAGGCCGTCCCGGCTCGCCCTCGAAGTCGATGATGACCACATCACGACCGGTCCAGAGGACCTGTCCCGCGTGATAGTCGCCGTGGATGCGGATGCGCGCGGCATCGAGCCGGCCGGATAGCACGGCACGGAACCTCTCCTGGATGACACCCTCGGCCGCCACCGCCCGATCAGCCACGGGCAGGATCGCCTCCGGCAGCGAGCCGCGCCGTGCGCGCAGGAGGCTCAGCGTCTCCGTCGCCTGGGTGCGCATGCCCTGGTACATCGACCGGCGATAGAGAGCCGTGAAGGGCTCCGGCGCGAAGCCTGGATCGTCACGCACTGCGGCCAGTGCCCGGTGCATCTCCGCGGTGCGCGAGCCCAGCAGACGAGCCACCTCGAAATAGCCGCCGACCGCGGCGCGCAGCCGTTCGGGCGGCTGATCGCCTGCCAGCAGTAGCAGAGCGGCGGCTGAGGCGTGACCGGCCTCGGGCGGCGGCTCCGGTTCCGTGATGACCGTCTCGAAGAACCCACCCAGCGCGTCCACGGTGTATTCCCAGACGTCGCCCTCGCTGGCCACCAGCCGCTGAAGAAGCCCCACGGCAATCGATTCGCCGCGCGCGGGTGCGTAGGCCAGCCAGCCCGCCACGGGTGCCCCGTGTGCGAAGCCGCGCTCCGTCAGCACGCGGCCTATCTCCACGTCGGGATTCGTGCCGGACTCCAGACGACGGTAGAACTTCATGATCAGCCGGTCCCCGAAGAGCACGGAGGTGTTGCTTTGCTCCGCCCGGCTGGGCACCGCCTCCAGGCTCTCGCCGGGGTCCCCGCGAAGCGTCTGGAAGACACCGGTCGAGTGTCCCGTGAGGGCGCCCCCGGAACGGCCCCGGACGCGGCGTCGCCCGCCGATCACGTCCAGCAGCGCACGGTCGAAGCGCGGGTCGAAACTCGCGTCGTATAGGACCCGGGCCGGTCCGCCCGCACCGTCCGACACGCGCGCCACCAAGGCATGAGGCGAGTGCTCCAACACCTGATCGGCTTCCTCGGCCGTGGCCAGGGCGAGCGGCAGGAGATAGGCCTCCGGATCGGCGTCGCTATACAGGATCTCCAGGATCAGTAGCGCGGCGTCCAGATCGCCACCCGTCAGCGCGATCCGGTCGGTCAACCGCACCTCGCGGATGCGTCTGGTCTTGGCGCGGAACCAACGGCGCGCCCGCAGGTACGAGGGCAGCGAACGCAGCAGGGCGCGGCTTCGCCCGTCGTTCGCGAAGAGTGAGTCGAGATCCTCGGCCGGGGGCAGGCTGGCCGGACCGGCCTCGCCGCCCACGACCGCCGCTGGCGACACCAGCTGGAACCAGTAGAAGGCGTGCGGGCCCAGGGTCAGGAAGAAGGGGCGCTCGCCGAGGGTGGGGAACTCGACGTGGCCGAACATCTCCACCGGGACCTGGCCACCGAAGGACGAGAGATCCAGCTCGGCGTATTGGACATAGCGCGACAGGTTGGCCACGACCAGGATCCGCTCTCCCTCGAACTCACGCACGAAGGCGAGCACCTTGCGGTTCTCTGGATGGAGGAACTCCAGGCTGCCCCGCCCGAAGGCGGGATGCTGCTTGCGCAGCGCGATGAGCCGCTTCATCCACCACAGCAGGGAATGCGGGTTGTCCTGCTGTGCCTGGACATTGATGGACTCGTAGTGGTATTCGGGATCGGTGATGATGGGCAGGTAGAGGCGCTGCCGGTTGGCGCCGGAGAAGCCGGCGTTGCGATCGCCGCTCCATTGCATCGGCGTGCGCACGCCGTTGCGGTCGCCCAGATAGACGTTGTCGCCCATGCCGATCTCATCGCCGTAGTACAGGACGGGTGTGCCGGGTAGCGCGAAGAGCAGCCCGTTCATGAGCTCGATGCGCCGGCGGTTGTTGCCCATGAGCGGCGCCAGGCGGCGGCGGATGCCCAGGTTGATGCGCATCTGCGGGTCGTGCGCGTAGACCCGGTACATGTAGTCGCGTTCCTCGTCGGTGACCATCTCGAGCGTCAGCTCGTCGTGGTTGCGCAGGAACATGGCCCACTGCGCGTTCTCCGGGATGGGCGGCGTCTGCTCCAGGATGTCCAGGATCGGGAAGCGATCTTCCATGCGCAGCGACATGAACATGCGCGGCATCACCGGGAAGTGGAACGACATGTGACACTCGTCGCCCTGGCCGAAGTAGGCCACCGAGTCCTCCGGCCACTGGTTCGCCTCGGCCAGGAGCATGCGGTCGCCGTAGCGTCGGTCGACGTGGGCGCGCAGCTCGCGCAGGAAGCCGTGCGTCTCCGGCAGGTTCTCGCAGTTGGTCCCCTCGCGCTCGTACAGGTACGGGATGGCGTCCAGCCGCAGCCCATCGACGCCCATCTCCAGCCAGAAGTCCATGGCCCGCACGATCGCGGCGCGGACCTGAGGACTATCGAAGTTCAGATCCGGCTGGTGCGAGTAGAAGCGGTGCCAATAGTAGGCGCCGGCCACGGGGTCCCAGGCCCAGTTGGATGTCTCGAAGTCCTTGAAGATGATGCGCGCCTCGCGGTACCGGTCGGCCGTGTCACTCCAGACGTAGAAGTCCCGCCAGACGCTACCGGCCGGCGCGCGTCGCGCTCGCTGGAACCAGGGGTGCTGGTCCGAGGTGTGGTTGCAGACCAGCTCGGTGATGACCCGCAGCCCACGACGGTGCGCCTCGCGGATGAAGGTACGAACGTCACGCAGCGTGCCGTAGTCGGGGTTGACGGTGGTGTAGTCGGCGATGTCGTAGCCGTCGTCCTTGAGCGGCGAGGGATAGAACGGCAGAAGCCAGATGGCCGTCACGCCCAGGTCCTGCAGATAGTCCAGCTGAGCGGTCAGTCCCCGGAAATCGCCCTGGCCATCACCGTCGCCGTCGAAGAAGGCGCGCACGTGCAGCTCATAGATGATGGCGTCCTTGAACCAGAGCGGGTCGGGGGTCGGGCCGCTTTCCTCCAAGCCTCCCGCCGCGGCCGCGGGTGCGCTGCGACGGCGCACCTTGACCGTCACCCGTACGCCTCGAACTGCGACTCCGTGCGCAGGCGACGCACGGCGAAGACGTGCGCCTGTGCGCGACCCGGCTCCAGCTCCACGCGGTTGCGGGCCCCCTGCCACAGGTACGTCTCGTCGGTGAGCAGATCCTGGACCTCGAAGGGTGCCTCCGCATCCAGCCCGAACAGATCGAGCGGCACCTCCAGCGTCCCGGCGTGCCCCGCACGCGCATCGAGGTTGACGACGGTCAGCACGATGTCCGAGCCGTCCTCGGTCTGCTTCGAGTAGGCCAGCAGCTGAGGGTCATCGATGGGATGGAAGCGCAAGCGCTCATTCGACTGGAGGGCGGGGTGCGCCCGACGGATGGCGTTGAGGCGCGTAAGGAGGGGGCGCAGCGAATCCGGTTGCGCCAGATCCCAGTGGCGCTGCTGGTACTTCTCCGAGTCCAGGTACTCCTCACTGCCGGGCTCGCGCGGCGTCCCCTCCAGCAGCTCATACGCCGGGCCGTAGATGCCGTAGTTCGCGGCCAGCGTGGCGGCCAGCACGACACGCGCCTCGAACATCGGCCGGCCGCCCAGCTGGAGTGTCTCGTGAAGGATGTCCGGCGTGTTCGGCCAGAAGTTCG
>JACCQX010000134.1 GCA_013813905.1 Chloroflexota bacterium | reverse complement strand
CAGCGGCTCGGCCACGACACAGGCCATCGCCACGCTGGCGCTGCCCGGCGAGCAGGTGCTGCTCTCCGACGATCTCTACGGCGGCACGTACCGGCTCTTCGAGCGCGTGCTGCGCGAGACCGGCGTGTTGGCTCGCTACCTCGATCTATCGACCGATCCACTGGCCACCCTGGACGAGACCCTCACCGAGCGGACCCGGCTGGTCTGGCTCGAGTCGCCCTCCAACCCGCACCTCAAGATCATCGATATCGAGGCTGTCGCACGACGCCTGGCTGACCATGCCGGCGCGCGCGGCGAGCGGCCCATCCTGGTGGTCGATAACACGTTCGCCTCGCCGTTGGGACAGAGCCCGCTGGCGCTGGGCGCCGACGTGGTCTATCACAGCGCGACCAAGTACCTGGCCGGTCACTCGGACACGGTGAACGGCGTGCTGGCCACCTCGCGGGACGACATCCACGAGCGCATGGCCTTCCTCCAGAACGCCATCGGCGCGGTGCCCGGTCCCTTCGACTGCTTCCTGGTGCTGCGCGGCATCCGCACCCTTGCCCTGCGCATGGAGCGCCACTCGTCCAACGCGATGCGAGTCGCCGAGGCTCTGGCGGCGCGCCGCGACGTGGTCGCGCTGCGCTATCCGGGCCTGCGCGAAGGCCCGCACGCCCATCCCCAGGCGGCCGTCGCCGAGCGTCAGATGCGCCTCACGGGCGGGATGCTCAGCTTCCAGCTGGCGGCGCGTGACGGTCGCTCGCCGGAGGAGCGCGCCCGCCGCTTCTGCGAGGGAACGCGCATCTTCGCGCTGGCCGAGTCGCTGGGCGGGGTCGAGTCGCTCTGCGAGGTCCCGGCGACCATGACCCACGGCGCCGTGGCTGGCTCGCAATTGGACGTGTCGCCGGCCCTCATCCGCCTCTCGGTGGGCATCGAAGACTCGGACGACTTGGTGGCCGACGTACTCCGAGCCCTCGACGCAGCCTGAGGCGGATCGAGTCTGGTGAGCCCCGCGGGGGGGCAGGTGCTACTATGTCGCACATGGAGCGCATCGGAGTCCGTGAGCTGAGGCAGAACGCGAGCAGGTACCTGCACCGCGTGGCCGAGGGCGAGTCCATCGAGATCACCGATCGAGGTCGCCCGGTGGCTGTGCTCATACCGGCCCGCAGGCGAGGCTGGGCTGCTCTCGTCGACGAGGGACGGGTGCGCCTGGGCGAGGGCGACGTCCTCGATGTCAAGCCGCTCGCGCTCGCAGTCGGAGAGGATCCGCCGTCGGAACGGATCGACCGCGCAAGGCAGGAACGATGGCCAGAGTCGCCTACCTCGACTCCTCCGCGATCGTCAAGCTGATCGTCCCTGAAGCGGAGTCGGAAGCCTTGCGCGCATGGCTGGCCGAGAGACCGCTGCGGGCCACGAGTGCCATCGCTCGCACGGAAGTCATGCGTGCCATACGGCCAGAGGGATCCGACGCCATCGCCGCTGCCAGGGCGATCTTCCTGGCGGTCGATCTGGTCTCTGTCAGCGACAGCATCATGGAGGCGGCGGCAATGCTGCCACCGACGACGCTGCGCACGCTGGACGCCATACATCTGGCGACCGCCGTGTCGATAGGCGAAGACCTGGGGGCGGTCGTGACGTACGACCATCGCATGGTCGAGGGGGCGACGAAGCTTGGCCTACCGACCGCCTCGCCCTCCTGAAAGGCCGCTATCCTCGCATCAGATGGAACGCTGGCAGACGATCATCGAGCCGTTCCGCATCCACTCCGTGGAACCCATCCGTTTGTCCACCAAGGAGGAGCGGCAGCGCTGCCTGGAGGAGGCCGGCTACAACCTCTTCCATCTGCACGCCGATGACGTGATCATCGACCTGCTGACCGATTCAGGGACGGGCGCCATGAGTCGCGACCAGTGGGCCGGCATCCAGCGTGGTGACGAGAGCTACGCGGGGTCGCCCTCCTGGTTCCGGTTCCGGGACGCCGTGCGCACGCTCTTCCCTTTCAAGCACATCATCCCCACGCACCAGGGCCGAGCCGCGGAGAAGATCCTCTTCTCCGTGCTGGCGGGGCCGGGCAAAGCAGTGCCCAACAACACGCACTTCGACACCACCCGAGCCAACGTGGAAGCGACCGGCGCCGAGGCCATCGACCTTTCCCCGTCTCACGCTCCCGGTGCCAGGTTGCCCTTCAAGGGCGACATGGACGTAGCTGCGCTGGAGCGCTTAATCGCTGAACGTGGCCGCGAGACCATCCCTGTCGTGTTCATGACCGTGACCAACAACTCGCTGGGCGGCCAGCCCGTCTCCATGGCCAACCTGCGTGCCGTGCGCGAGATCTGCGACCGGTACGATCTGCCGCTCTTCC
>JACCQX010000125.1 GCA_013813905.1 Chloroflexota bacterium | reverse complement strand
GTCGCGCTGATCTCCGTGTTCCGTGCGACGGACATGTCCTGATCCTCCCTTTCCCGTGTCTCTACTGGACCCGAAGGTCCAGCACATTCCGGCCGATCACCAGCCGTTGTATCTGGCTGGTGCCTTCACCGATCTCGGTCAGCTTGGCATCGCGCAGGTAGCGCTCCACCTTGTACTCCTCCACGTAGCCATAGCCGCCGTGGATCTGCACCGCGTTGTTGGTCGCGCGCTGGCTCACCTCCGAGGCAAGCAGCTTGGCCTGGGCGGCAGCCAAGCCGTAGTCCCTGCCCTGGTCCTTGAGCCATGCCGCACGGTAGACCATCTGGCGTGACGCTTCTATCTCCGTCGACATGTCGGCCACCATGAAGGCCACGCCCTGGAAGGTCCCGATGGGCCGCCCGAACTGGCGGCGCTCCCGGGCATACACGATGGAGGCATCGAGTGCCGCCTGCGCCAAACCGAGAGCCATGGCCCCGATGGAGATGCGACCGCCGTCCAGGATCTTGAGGAAGAGCTTCCAGCCGCCGCCACGCTCACCCAGCAACTGGTCGGCGCTGATGCGACAATCCTCGAACAGCAGCTCGCCGGTGGCACTGGCGTGGAGGCCCATCTTCTCCTCGAGGCGGCCGACGGAGAAGCCCGGAGTGTCGGCTTCCACGATGAAGCCGCTTATCTCCGGCGAGCCGTCATCGCGCGAGCCGGTGCGCGCCGTGACGATGTAAGTGCCCGCCTGGCCGGCGTTGGTGATGAACCGCTTGCGCCCGTTGAGCAGCCACTGACCGCCGTTCGGCCCCTCCTCCCAACGTCCGGTCGTGCGCGTGCCGCCGGAGTCGGAGCCTGCCTCCGGCTCGGTCAGCCCGTAGGCACCAAGCACGTGGCCCTGGGCCATGGGCACCAGGTAGCGCTCCTTCTGTTGGGGGCTGCCCGCCAGGTGCAACGGGCCACAACCGAGCGACGTATGCGCCGCCACGATCAGTGCCAGCGAGCCCCAGACACGGGCCAGCTCCTCGATGGCGATGGCGTAGGCCAGCGTATCGAGGCCCGCACCGCCCTCTTCTTCCGGGATGGGGATGCCCAGCAGGCCCATCGGCCCCAGCATGGCCACGATGTCCGTGGGAAAGCGCCGTTCTCGCTCGTGCTCCTCCACCACGCCTTCGACCTCGCGCGCGGCGAAGTCGCGGATGGTCCGGCGCAGCAGCTCGTGTTCAGGCGAAAGATCGAGATCCACGGGCACCTCGTGGGCTCAGAGGGCTGGCGACACCCGCGAGCTGAGGGCGAGGTCGTGGAGGTCGATGGTATCCCGAACGGGTACATGCGGGCGCTCATCCCGGCGAGTCGTGCTCAAGCCTCCTCGCGCTCCACCTGGAGACGGGGCGCGGGCGCCGTGCGCGGCAGCGGCAGATCCGTGAGGCTGGCCACGAACGAGGACTGGCGCGCCCACTCGGCCGCCTGGAGCTGCTCCTCCACGGAGAGGATGCCCAGGCGGCCCAGGGTGCTGAGCTCGTCACGGATATAGGTCTTGAGCATCTCCGGGCCGTCCGTGTTGACGGTGTAGCGCACGCCGTTGCGCCGGAACGTGTCGAAGATCCAGCGGAACTCCTCCCAGCCGGACACCACGCGCGTGTTCAGGTTGCTGGTGGGGCACAGCTCCAGGGTGATGGCCCGCTCCCGCAGCATGGCCATGGTGTACGGGTCGTAGGCGGCCTTGACGCCGTGGCCGATGCGCGACGGCTGCAGCTCCTCGATCACGTCCGCGATCTCCTCGAGAGGCCCCGACTCACCAGTGTGCACCGTGACCCCCAGACCGCGGCGCCGGACGCGCTCGAAGAGGCGGCGGTAGTCGGCCGGGCGGAAGCCGTCCGACTCCGGGCCCGCGATGTCGATGCCCACCACGCCCCGGCCGAGGTAGGCCATGGCTTTCTCCGCGACGATCTCGTTGAGGGCATAGGGGAATGCGCGGTCGAGGCAGAGGATGAGACCCGGTGTGACGGGATACTCCAGACGCGCGCGGTCCATGCCCCGGATAGCAGCGCTGATGATGTGGTC
>JACCQX010000074.1 GCA_013813905.1 Chloroflexota bacterium | reverse complement strand
AGCTGCGCGAGCAGCTCGATGGACCGCCGCCGGAGGATCCGGAGCCCTTGGGCCGGATCCTCGACGACTACCGCGCGTTGGTCGAACCCAACATCACGCATTGGCAGCACCCGGGCTTCCTGGCCTATTTCGCCTCCAGCGGCTCGGCGCCGGGCATCCTGGCCGAGATGCTGATGGCCACGGTGACCGCCAACGCCATGCTCTGGCGAACCGCGCCCGTCGCGACCGAGCTGGAAGGCGTGGTCGTCGATTGGCTGCGCGACGGACTGGGCCTGCCCGCCGACTACGACGGGCTGCTCACCGACACGGCCTCGACCAGCAGCCTCATCGCCCTGGCGGCCGCTCGGGAGACCGCTCGACCGGGCGCGACCGCGGACGGGCTGGCGGGTGGTCCGCCGCTGCGCGTGTACGCCTCGGGCGAGGCCCACAGCTCCATCGACAAGGCGGCCATGACCCTGGGTCTGGGCAGGGCTGGGGTGCAGCGCATACCGACCGACAGCGAGTACCGAATGGACGTGGCGGCCCTGGAGTCGGCCATCGCGCACGATCGTGCCGGCCGATGGCAGCCCTGCGCCATCGTCTCCACCATCGGCACCACCGGCTCGACCTCGGTCGATCCCACGGCTCGTCTTGCGGATATCGCGGCGCGCGAGGGGCTGTGGCTGCACGTTGACGCAGCGTACGCGGGAGCCGCCGCGCTGATCCCGGAGAGCCGCCCCCTCTTCGCTGGCTGGGAGCGCGCTGACTCGATCGTGGTCAACCCGCACAAGTGGCTGTTCACGCCGCTTGACTGCTCGCTGCTGCTGAGCCGCCGGATGGACCGACTGCGCGAATCGTTCAGCCTGGTGCCAGAGTACCTGCGCACGGTCGGCGAAAGCACGTCGGGCCGCGACTACAGCGAGTACCAGCCGCAGTTGGGGCGGCGCTTCCGTGCGCTCAAGCTCTGGTTCCTGCTGCGTGCCTTCGGGCTGTCCGGCCTGCGCGAGCGGGTGCGCTGGCATCAGGCGGCCGCGCTGGCTCTCGCGGCGCGGGTGGATGCCGAGCCGGAGGCGGAACGGCTGGCGCCGGTGCCGTTCTCCACGATCTGTCTGCGTTGGCGGCCCGAACGGTTTCGTGGCAGGGAGTCGGAGCCGGTGGTGGCCCAGGCTCTGGACGACCTGAATGCGCGCCTGATGGATGCCGTGAACGCCACCGGTCTGGTGTTCCTGTCCCATACTCGCCTGAGCGGCCGCTTCGTCATACGCATCGCCATCAACCACCTGCGCACGGAGCAGCGGCACCTGGACACCTGCTGGCAGCTCATCGTCCACCATGGGCGGCGTCTGGGCGCGGAGCTCGAGGTGTCATCACCACCGTCTGGCTAAGCCATCGGCAGCTCTGTGGGACGATTCGCCGGCACAGGACCATCACCACCGCACATCTCGGGGAGAGCACTCATGGCCGTTGTCAGTTCCGCCACCGCCACCTGGCAGGGTAACCTCGACTCCGGCTCGGGAGAAGTCAGCTCGAACACATCGGAGCACCTGCGCTCGCTGCCGGTGACGTGGGCAGCCCGGACGGAGGACCCGCAGGGGCGCACGACCCCGGAGGAGCTGCTGGCAGCCGCTCACGCCGCGTGCTTCTCCATGGCCTTCTCCAACGGCCTGGCCAAGGCCGGCACCACCGCGGAGCGGCTGGAAGTCACGGCGGAGGTCACCTTCGACAAGGCCGAGGCGGGCTGGGGTGTGAAGAGCAGCCACATCACCGTGCGCGGCACCGTCCCGGATGCTGATGCCGACGCCTTCCGCCAGGCCGCGGAGGCGGCCAAGGATGGCTGTCCCATCTCCCGCGCACTGGCCGGCAACGTGGAGCTCAGCGTCGAGGCGACGCTCGAAGGCTGAGGCGCGCCACGTGGCCGGTAGACTGGCCGCCACCGTATCGATATCCGCCAGGCGAGGGACACGACCATGGCCGTTCAGACGCTGACCGAGTCGAGGATGCTCATCGGCGGGGAGTGGGTCGACTCCTCGAGCGGGGAGTGGATCGACGTCATCGCCCCCGCCACGGGAGAGCCGGTCGGGCGTGTCCCGGCCGGTACGGAAGCGGACGTGGACCGCGCCGTGCGCGCCGCGCGGGAGGCCTTCGCGGATGGTCGCTGGCGCAACCTCTGGCTGCCCGACCGCGTGGCCGTCCTCCACAAGCTGGCCGACCTGATCGATGAGCACACACCGGACATCGCCGAGCTTGAGACCGCCCAGACGGGGACTGCCATCAAGCTCCGCAAGGAGTCGGACATCCCCTTCAGCGCGGACAACCTGCGCTTCTTCGCCGGTGCCATCCGCCACCTTGAAGGCAAGTCGGCCGGGGAGTACTCCACCGATCACACCTCCATGGTCCGCCGCGAGCCGATCGGCGTGGTCGGCCAGATCGCGCCCTGGAACTACCCCTTCATGATGGCCGTCTGGAAGATCGGGCCGGCCCTGGCGGCGGGCAACTCGGTGGTGCTGAAGCCCGCCACGGCGACCCCCCTCACGACGCTGCGACTGGGCGAGCTGGCCAGGGAAGCTGGCCTGCCGGACGGCGTCCTGAACATCGTCACGGGGCGTGGCGATGTGGTCGGGGCGGCCATCGCGGCGCACCCGGATATCGACATGGTCTCCTTGACCGGCGACACCGAGACGGGCAAGAAGATCCAGCAGTTGGCCTCAGGCAACCTCAAGCGCGTCCACCTGGAGCTCGGCGGCAAGGCGCCCTTCATCGTGTACGACGACGCCGATCTCGACTCGGCGGCGCGCGGCGCGGTCGCCGGCGGCTACGTCAACGCCGGGCAGGACTGCACGGCCGCCACCCGCGTCTACGTGCAGCGGCCGGTCTATGACGACTTCCTGGACAGGCTCAAGGGCTACACGGAGACCGTGCGCGTGGGGGATCCGCGGGATCCGACGACGGACATGGGCTGCCTCATCAGTGACGCCCAGCTGGCTCGGGTGGATGGCTTCGTGGAGCGGGCCAGGCAGGCCGGTGCCCGCGTGGTGACGGGTGGCGCGCGGGCCGAGGTGCCCGGGCTGTCCGGCCCCTTCTACCAGCCCACCGTCATCGACGGCCTGGACCAGGACTCAGAGATCGTGCAGAAGGAGGTCTTCGGGCCGGTGCTGACCGTGCTCGCCTTCGACACCGAGGAGGAGGTCCTGGCGAAGGCCAACGACACCCGATACGGCCTTTCCAGCTCCGTCTGGACGCGTGACGTCTTCAAGGCCATGCGGGCGTCAAAGGCCCTCGACTTCGGCGCGGTCTGGGTCAACGACCATCTGCCCATCTCCAGCGAGATGCCCCACGGTGGCTTCAAGCACTCAGGCTTCGGCAAGGACATGTCGTCCTACTCGTTCGAGGAGTACACCCAGGTGAAGCACGTGATGGTGGAGCTCTCCGGCGTCGCGGACAAGAGCTGGCACTACACCATCTTCGGCGACGCGCCGGCGGGCTGAGCGCGCGGCTATCATCTGCCCGTGCCGCCCATCGAACAGCTTCAGCGTGTGCCCCTCATCCTCCTCGAGCGCCTCCAGCGCCAGGGGCTCTTCACGACCGGCCTCCTGCTGGAGGTGTCCGAGACGCCCACCCGTCGCCAGTACCTGGCCGATCAGATCGAGGCCACGACCAACGACGTCAACGAATGGCGCGATGAGGCCCTGCTCCTGAACCTGGCCTCCTTCGGACCGCGCGAGCAGGAGATCTTCACGCAGGCCGGGATCCTGGGTCTGGCCGACCTGCTCGCGCAGGACGGGGACGGGCTCCGGTCTCGACTTATCAGGGCGTCTCGGGAACTTGGCTATGAGCCTCCTGGGGACGTGACCATCGCCGGCTGGTACGAGCAGGCTCACACGCTAGAGGAGGAGTGACGGGCGCGGAGCACGGCGTCCGCGCTCTATCCGTGCCACGATGCCGAACGTGGCAACGCTGAGGGCATCTTCTCCGACGGTCGGACGTCCGCGAGCCGCGACCCGCTGGGCGTCGGTGGCGGGCGTCGCCGTATCGCTGGCGACGGCGATGAGCCTGCTCGCCGTCGCTCTGTTGCTCGTCCTGCCACCATTCGTGCTTCACCCGCTGCTTGACGCGGCCGGTTCGCCTGCCTTCCTGGGCGTCACGTCGGCCGACGCACACCGGCTCTCGGATCTGACCGTCGCCGAGCTTATCCTGGGACCGGGCACGTTCGCCTTTGCCGGACCGGGCGGCGGTCCGCTCTTCGATGCCTCGGAGGCCTCCCATCTGCGTGATGCGCGCGCGCTGCTCTATGGCTTCCTGGCCAGCGCAGCCCTCGCCTTCGCGCTGGTGGTCATCGTCCTGGTTCGCGGCCGTCGAGAGCAGGCATGGCGCCGGGTCGGTCGCGGTGGAGGCGGCCTGTCAGCCGGCATCGTGGTCCTGGGTGTCGTCGCCCTGTTCGCCTTCGAGCCGGCCTTCGAGCTCTTCCACCGGGTCTTCTTTCCCGGTGGGAATTGGGCCTTCGACCCGGGATCCCAGCGCCTCGTGCAGCTCTATCCCATGCCCTTCTGGCGCTATGTCACTGCCCTGGTGGGAGCGATCGCGGCGGTGCTGGGGGCGGCGACCTGGTGGCTGGCTCGTCGGCGCGCGGCGTGAAGAGCGGCGGCGTGCGCATCCTGACCCTCTTCGGTGTGCGCATCACGGTCCATCCCAGCTGGCTGCTGATCTTCGGCTTGCTCGTCATCTGGCTCGCCACGATGGGCGGGCCCAGTGCCGGCAGCGGCCTGCCGGACGCCGCACGCTGGGTCCTGGCGCCCATCGTGGCCACGCTCTTCTTCGCCTCGGTGCTGGCCCATGAGCTGGCACATGCCTACGTGGCGAGGGCGCGTGGCGTGAGGGTGGATGAGGTGATGCTCTTCATCTTCGGCGGAGCGGCGCGCCTCGACCGCGAGGCGCCGACGCCGCGCAGCGAGGTCGTGATCACCATCGCCGGGCCCATCACCAGCGCGATCCTGGGGCTGGTCCTGCTTGGCGCCGGGATATCGCTGGGCGGAGTGGACGGTCTGCTCGCCAGCGTCGCGTCGGACACGCTGGTCGGCCTGGGTGTCATCAACCTGCTGCTGGCCGGCTTCAACCTCATCCCGGGCTTCCCCATGGATGGCGGCAGGTTGCTGCGCGCCATCCTCTGGGCGCGGACCCGGGACTTCCTGCGAGCGACGCGGCTGGCCACCCTGGTGGGGCGCGGCTTCGCCTACGTGCTCATCGGCGTGGGTGTCGTCGTCGCCCTGAGCGGGGGTGGGGGCATCGTCTTCGGTGTCTGGACCGCACTCATCGGCTGGTTCCTGCACCAGGCCTCGGAGCAGAGCTACCGGCGCGTGGAGCTGGCTCACATCGTGGAGGGCGTCGCGGTGCGGGACGTGATGGATCGCGAGTATTCGGTGGTCAACCCCAACCTGACGCTGGACACCTTCGTCGATCAGCATCTCCTGGGTAGCACCGGCGCCACGATCTACCCGGTCACGGTCGACGGGATGCTGGCGGGCACGGTCGAGCTGCGCCAGATACGCCGCGTGCCGCGCGCCGACTGGACCAAGACGCGCGTCTCGGATGTGATGAGCCGCCAGGAGGCACTCTGGACCCTCACCGAGCCGCAGCCCGCTATGGACGCCCTGGGGCATTTCCAGGAAAGCGATGCACAGGGCATCGCCGTGGTGGACGCGCAGGACCGCCAGCGACTCACCGGCGTGGTGACACGTGATGGCCTAGCGCGTGCCCTTCGCCAGCGCCACGAGACGGCGCGGTTGGCGACGTGAGCCGCGCGCACGCCGACGCCAGTAACGGGGCGGTGGCCGATCCACCGCTGCTGCGACTGGAGGAGGCACGTGCGCATATGCTGGCCGGCGTGCGGGCCCTGCCGGCCGAGTGGGTGACCCTGGAACGGGCCCTCGGGCGAGTGCTCGCCGAACCGCTCGATACACAAGTGTCATTGCCGCCCTGGGACAACAGCGCGATGGATGGCTTCGCCCTGCGCGCCGCGGACGTATCGGGCGCGTCGCTGGGCGAGCCCATCGTGCTGGAGGTGATCGGCGAGGTACCCGCCGGTCATGCCCCGGACGTCGGCGTGACGCCGGGCACGGCGATCCGCGTGTTCACCGGGGCCCTGATGCCACCGGGCGCGGATGCCGTGGTGCCGGTGGAGGACACGGACGCTCCCCGGGGCTTGGCGGCGCGGCCGGATCGCGTGGCGATCCATCAGGGAGCCGCGACCGGCGCCCACATCCGGCTGGCGGGCGAGGACGTCCGTGCCGGGGAACGGATCCTGCCCGCGGGAGTGACCGTCAGCCCGGCGCGGCTGGCGCTGGCGGCTGCTACCGGTCACGGGGAGCTGCTCGTTCACCGGCGTCCCCGTGTAGCGGTGCTGGCCACCGGCGATGAGCTGGTGCCGGCCGGACGACCGCTCGGGGCTGCCGGGATCCACGATTCGAACTCCGTCTCGCTGGCGGCGCAGGTGCGGGCCGCCGGCGCCAAACCAGTCAGGTTAGGTTTGGCGCGCGATCGGTCCGAGGAGGTCGTGGCCCGGCTACGCGAGGGTGTCGCGATCGCGGACATGGTCATCGCCAGCGGCGGTGTCTCGGTCGGCGCGCACGACGTGGTCAAGGACGCGTTCGGGGCGGTGGGCACGCTCGACCTGTGGCGGGTGGCGGTCCAGCCGGGCAAGCCGGTCGCCTTCGGTCACGCTAAGCGTGCTCGGGGCCAAGGCGGCGACGGGGGCAGCGATGAACAGGCTGTCCTGCTCTTCGGATTGCCCGGCAATCCGGTCTCCACGTTCGTGACCTTCGAGATCTTCGTCAGGCCGGTGCTGCGCCGTCTGGCCGGTCACGCCGACGCGACCGGCCGGATGCTGATCCGGGCGGAGTTGGTCGAGCCCATCACCAAATCCCCCGGCCGGCGAGCGTTCCTGCGCGTGCGCCTGGAGCCGGACCCCGACCGAGCCACCGGTTGGCGGGCGACCCTGTCCGGTGGCCAAGGCTCGCACGTCATCTCCGCCCTGGCGGAGGCGAACGGCCTGGCCGTCGTGCCGGAGGAGGTCGACTCACTGCCGTCCGGGGCGCTGGTCGATGTCGTCGTCCTTGACGAAGGAGCGAGTTGATGCCCCTCGAACCTCCCAAGCGGAAGGACCGTCGAAGGTTGACCCATGTCGACCGCGGCGGACGACCGCGCATGGTGGACGTCAGCGGCAAACCGCCCACGGCCCGCCGTGCGGTGGCCGAGGCGGAAGTGACCTTGGAGCAGGAGACACTGAGCCTCATCATCGACGGCGCCACCCCCAAGGGTGACGTCCTGACCGTGGCTGAGATAGCCGGCGTGATGGCCGCCAAGCGCACCTCCGAGCTGATCCCGCTCTGTCACCCGCTGCCGCTGACCGATCTAGCCGTGGAGATCACGCCCGATCGAGCAGCAGGAGCGCTGCGCATCCGTGCTTCGGCGGCGACGACGGCTCAGACCGGCGTGGAGATGGAAGCGCTGATGGCCGCCTCGGTGGCTGCGCTCACGGTCTACGATATGGTCAAGGGCGTCGACCGGACGGCGGAGATCCGCTCGATCCGGCTGCTGGAGAAGTCCGGCGGCGCCTCCGGCGAGTGGCATCGGCCTGCCTCAGCGGAGGGCCGGACGCCTAGCCGGGTGCCCAAGGGCGTGCGCGGACCCCGCCGGTCACGCTGAGGGCCAGGGGCTCGGGTGGCGGACCAGACGGCTTCGGCGGATCAGGCAGGGGAGGCACGCAGGATCGACACGGCGTTCGTGCTCACCATCAGCGACGGCGTCGCCGCCGGCACTCGTGAGGACGCGAGCGGGGACGCGCTCGCCGAACGCCTCGCGGGCCTCGGCTATACCGTGGAGCGCGGTGTCGTGCCGGACGACCTCTCCGCCATCGTGGCACAGGTCGAGGCGCAGGCTGGTCAATGCCGGCTGCTGGTTTCCACGGGTGGCACCGGGCTGGGTCCGCGGGACGTCACACCACAAGCGCTTCAGCAGATGCTGGACTATGAGATCCCGGGGTTCGGCGAGGTGATGCGCGCGGCCGGCCGCAGGGCGACGCCCATGGCTGACCTCTCGCGCTCGCTGGCCGGGGTTCGCGGCCGCTCGCTCCTGGTGGCCGTGCCCGGAAGCCCCAGCGGCGCGACGGAGTCGCTGGATGCCCTGGTGCCGCTGTTGGCGCACGCCCTGGAGACGCTGGGTGGGCATACCCAGCACGCGTCCGTCGACGATGGACCGCGTGCGTCCGGCGACGCGCCGACCGACAGGGACCCACCGTGACGCTCCTGGAGCAGATCCCGCTGTATCCGCTCGCGCCGTTGCTCTTTGCCGCGGCCACCGCGCTCTTCCTCCTCCAGATGGCGCGGCATCTGCGCATCTTCGCCGCGGCGCAGCCGGTCGTGGTGACGGACCAGCCCGAGTCCCGCGTGCGTTCCATGTTCGTCTACTCCATCGCACAGGTGCGCATGTTCCGCGACCTGGGCCCGGGTCTGATGCACGCGGCGATCTTCTGGGGCTTCGTGGTGCTGACCATCGGGACCGCGGACCGCGTCACCTTCGGCCTGGTCCACGCCACTCTGGCCTGGCCCTTCGATGGCTGGCTCTGGCGCCTGCTCCAGCCGGTCCAGAACCTGCTGGGCGTGGCCGTGCTGGGGGCCGTCGGCTACGCCCTTTTCCGCCGCGTGGTCGTGCGGCCGCGCCGCCTGACGCTCTCGCGCGACGGGCTGACCATCCTGCTGCTCATCGCCGGCGTAGTGGCCTTCGAGCTCCTCGCTGAAGCATTTCGCATCGGGCGGTTCGGCGATCCCGACGCCGCCTGGTCGGTGGTGGCTAACCCGATCGGCATGGCCCTGGCGTCCGTGCTGCCGGCGTGGGCCATGGCGGCCGGTTATGTCTTCTCCTTCTGGGGCAGCATCGCCATCGTCTGCTTCTTCCTGGTCTACCTGCCGCGCTCCAAGCACCTGCACATCGTCACGGCCGTCTTCAACGCGCTGTTCCGCAAGGTCCAGCCGCGGGGCGAGCTGCCGGCAATGGACCTGGAGGCGGAGACGGCCCGCTTCGGGGTCAAGACCATCGACGACCTCGGCTGGAAGGATCTGCTGGACGGGTTCACCTGCACCGAGTGCGGCCGCTGCCAGGACGCCTGCCCGGCGTGGGCCACGGGCAAGCCGCTCAACCCCAAGACGATGATCATGGGCCTGCGCGAGATGACCGTCGACGCGGAGAAGGGCATGCCGCTCATCCCCTTCATCAAACCCGCCTCGGCACCCGGCCGCGCCGCGGGTGATGGCTTGGGGCAGCCCATCGTTGACGCGGCCATCCCGTATGACGCCGTGTGGGACTGCGTCACCTGCGGCGCCTGCGTGGAGGCCTGCCCGGTGCTCATCGAGCACGTCGACAAGATCGTCGGTCTGCGCCGCAACCTGGTGCTGGAGGAGAGCCGCTTCCCGGCCGAGCTGACGGGCGCGATGACGGCCATGGAACGCTACGGCAACCCCTGGGGCCAGCCGGCCACCGCGCGCCTCGATTGGACCAAGGGCCTGCCCTTCGAGGTACCGACCGCAGCGCAGGTGGCCGGGGCCGGGCCGGAGGCGGTAGGCGAGCTGGAGTGCCTCTACTGGGTCGGCTGTGCGGCGGCCTTCGACGATCGCAACAAGCGCGTCGCCCGCGCCTTCGTGACCTGCCTGGACGCGGCCGGTGTCTCGTACGCGGTGCTCGGCCAGGAGGAGAGCTGCACGGGCGACCCGGCGCGCCGCATGGGCAACGAGTACGTCTTCCAGATGCTCGCCACGGCCAACATCGAGACGCTCGGGCGCTACAAGCCCAAGACCATCGTGACCGCCTGCCCGCACTGCTTCAACACGCTGGGCAACGAGTACGGGCAACTGGGCGGCCACTACGAGGTCGTCCATCACTCGACCTACCTTTCCCGCCTCGTGGAGGAGGGGCGTCTGCGCCCGGACGCGCAGGAAGGTCGATCGCTGACGTATCACGACTCGTGCTATCTGTCGCGCTACAACTCCGTGATGGCCGACCCGCGGTCGGTATTAGGGGCCGTGCCCGGCGTGGAGCTGCGCGAGATGGAGAAGAGCGGCAAGGGGACCTTCTGCTGCGGAGCCGGCGGCGGCCGTATGTGGATGGAGGAGGATCGCGGCACGCGCATCAACGCCGAACGGACGCGTCAGGCGCTGGAGACCGGCGCGGATGGTGTCGCAACGGCCTGCCCCTTCTGCCTGGTCATGCTGCGTGACGGGCTGGCGGATGCTCCGGGCGGCCGCGGCGAGGGCGTTGGAGCGCAGGACATCTCGGAAGTGCTGGCGGCCTCGCTGCCCGCCAGAGGATCGAACGGACGGGACCTCCCGGTGATCCAGCCAAGGGTCTGACAGGCCGAGCAGCTCGAGCGTCGGACCCGGTCGGCGCCGCGATAGACTCCGTCGCATGTCGACCGAGCAGGACGCTCTGGTGGCGGCCGGCAAGCGTGCGCTCGAAATCCCAGCTGGAGTCGATGCGAGGCTGGCTGCTCGTCATCAAGGCGCTCGACAGCGAGGAGCCCGGAGCGGCAGAGGGGTGGGCACGCCAGGCTCACCAGTTCGCGCGCGCGTCGGGCGATCTCGACC
>JACCQX010000073.1 GCA_013813905.1 Chloroflexota bacterium | reverse complement strand
GCCGGGCCGTAGATGCCGTAGTTCGCGGCCAGCGTGGCGGCCAGCACGACACGCGCCTCGAACATCGGCCGGCCGCCCAGCTGGAGTGTCTCGTGAAGGATGTCCGGCGTGTTCGGCCAGAAGTTCGGACGGAAGAACTCGCTCACTTCGGTGGCCGTGAGCTCGGTGAGGTATTCCGTGAACTCCTCCTTGGTCGTGCGCCACGTGAAGTAGGTATAGGACTGGGTGAAGCCGAGCTTGGCCAGCCGGTACATCACCTTGGGTCGCGTGAAGGCCTCGGCGAGGAAGATGAGCTCCGGATGGTCCGCCTTGAGCCGGCCGATGACCCATTCCCAGAACCCGAAAGGCTTGGTATGAGGGTTGTCCACCCGAAAGACACGGACGCCCTCGTCGATCCAGAAGGCCATCACGCTGTGGAGCGCCTCCCACAGCTCCCGCCAGCCATCGCTCTCGAAGTCGAACGGGTAGATGTCCTGATACTTCTTGGGCGGGTTCTCGGCGTATTGGATGGTCCCGTCGGGCCGGGAGCGGAACCACTCGGGATGCTCGGCCGCCCAGGGATGGTCAGGTGAGGCCTGGAAGGCGATGTCCAGCGCTAGCTCCAGCCCGTGGTCAGCGGCCGCTGCGACCAGGGCACGGAAGTCCTCCATGGTGCCCAGCTCCGGGTGGAGGGCGGTATGGCCGCCAGCCTCGCCACCGATGGCCCAGGGCACACCCGGGTCGCGGGGCCCGGGCGTGAGCGAGTTGTTGGGACCCTTGCGAAAGGCCCGCCCGATGGGATGGATGGGCGGCAGGTAGAGGATGTCGAAGCCCATGTCGGCGACGTGGGGCAGCCGCGCGATGACGTCCCGGAACGTGCCATGCCGCTCGGGGTCGGGCGAGGTGGAGCGCGGAAACAGCTCGTACCAGGCGGAGAAGCGGGCCCGCTCACGGTCGACCACCACGGGCAGCTCCGGCTCGGCCACCGTGGCATGCGCACGGTCGGGATAGCGCTCCATGAGCTCGATGAGGATCGGATCGAGCGCGGCCCGAGTGCGTTCTTCCTGGCTGGTCGACGGGTCGGCGAGGCTCGCCGCGGCCTCGGCGAGCATAGCAGCGTCGCGTTCGGGGGTGGCCCCTCCACCAGCCGCTGCCGTGCGGCCGCCGGCTCGAGCCTCGGCGGCGGCCACCAGCTCCGCCCCGATCTGCAGATCGACCGCCAGGTCCTGCCCCGCCTCCACGCGTCGTCGGAGATCCCGCGCCCAGGAGCGAAAGCGGTCGACCCAGCCCTCCACCGTGTAGAGGTACCGGCCCGGGCGTCCGACGGTGAAGCTGCCTGCCCAGCGATCATTGCCATGCTGGTGCGGCTGCATCGGCTCGGCGGTCGCCCGGGTGGCCTCCTCCGCTCTCCAGAGAAGGCGGACGGAGAGCTCGTCGTGGCCGTCGCTGAAGACGTCCGCCTCGACTCGGATGCGGTCGCCCGCCACTCGCTTGATGGCGAAACGCCCGCGCTCGAGCTGAGGCGTGATCGCCTCGATGACCACGCGCTGACGTCCGTCCTGGCTCAAGGCTCTCCTCTCTGGCCGTCGGGCGGACCGATCCGCCAGCCGGCAGCGGCGACGCGCGCCTTGAGCTCCTCGGCGGCCCCCAAGCGGTCGGCCGCTCGGTCCTCGTCGCCTTCCACCCCGTCCACGGCATCGCGCACGCTCAGGACGTCGACGAAGCCCTCGAACGCGTCGCGATCCACGTACGTCTCTGCCTGCCACTCGTTGGCGCCCAGGGCCAGCCGCACCTCGTCATCAGCGAGCCACTCGGCGGGCGGCAAGGCTGATGCCCCGGTAGGCAGCGCCGCCAGGGCAAGAGCGAACCGGATGCCACGTCGTCCTTCCTCCTCAGTCAGCCGGAGCGCGGCCCCGGACCCCAGGAGCAGCGGTTCGATCCGCCAGGTGTCGATCCAGCCTGGCCCTGCGCGATCCGTGCCCAGCACCGCCTGGAGCGCGTCCAGGTACGTCCAACCCAGCAGCGCCATGGAACTCGTCGGATCGGTGGCCAGACGATCGCCTGCCTCCTTGCCCTGGGCTGGCGAAGACCTATCGCCCGCCGCCCGCATGAGCTGGCCGAGACGGCGCAGCCGGCGTGCCAGGGTCTCCGCGGCGGTGGCGCTCGCCACTTCCGAGCCGCCCAACACGGTACCGAGCTGCATCAGCGACCCGGCCGAACGCGCCGCCTCCGCGTCCAGCACGCGCAGCGCCACACCCTCATCCCGCGCCAGCAGCGCGTCGCTGATGCGTCGGAAGGCCCCCTCCTCGAGCAGCGTGGCCATCGCCTCGCGCACCCGCTCGCGCAGCAGGTCGCGCAGCGCCTCCTGGACGCTCGGCACGGGGTTGCCGCTCAGCCGCGCCGCTAGTCGGGCATGGTCACGAGACGGTCCGTCACGGACGATGACCGGGTCCATGAAAACGCGGCACTCGTACGCCCCGAGCTCCAGGTCCAGGCCGCGCTCATGGATCTGCGCACACTGCCGCAGCCACTCCCGGCCCGAACGCATGTCCCGCAGGATCAGCCACGCGTCGTCGTCCGTGGGCAGGCCCAGGCCCTCGGCGATGGACCGGGTGCGGAACTCCGGCTCACCGGCATCCCCGGCCATCGCGGCTGGTACCGCTCGCTGGATGCGCCCGCGCACCTTGGCGTACCGGTTGTGGAAGACGATCAGGGCCCGGCGCTCGCCCTGGCCGTTGGAGTAGGCATAGACATCCTCCTCGACCGCCCCGCCCTCCCCCACCAGGTCGTACAGCTGGAACTCGCCGGCCTCGGCGAAGAGCGCCCGCTCGTGAAGCAGCGGAAAGATCTCCCGCTCGTGCCGTTCGATGAGCCCGGGGTTCGGTCGTTCGTCCAGACGGGCGCGGCGGAACTCCATGCCGTACCGCTCGGCGAACCCCTCCACCTGCCCGTGTCCGAACATGGGCAGCCCGGGCAGCGTGGCCATCACCGTGGCCACGCCGAAGTACTTGTCGCCGTCGCCGAACTGGTCGATGGCTGAACGCTCGTCTGGATTGCTCATGAAGTTGACGTAGCGCTTGAGGATCTCCGGGTCGAAGGTCAGCGTGTTGCGCAGGACCGTGCGGTAGCCGGCGTTGTCCTCGTCGCGCAGCATGTGCATGAACGCGCTGTTGTAGACACGATGCATGCCCAGCGTTCGTACGAAATAGCCTTCCATGAGCCAGAAGGCCTCGGCCAGCAGGAGCGTGTCCGGTGCCTCGGCGGCGACCCGGTCGACCACCTCGCGCCAGAACTCCTGCGGCATCAGTCGGGCGAACTCCTCGGCCTCCGTCGCTGCCTCGGCTCGCGAGGGGATCGATTCGCCGCTGCCGGGCAGGGGGTACCAAAGCCGCTGCACATGACGCCGGGCGAGCGTCATGGCCGCGTCGAAGCGGATGACCGGCGCGCGATGGGCGACGGCCAGGATCGTCTGGATGACCGCCTCACGAACGTC
>JACCQX010000056.1 GCA_013813905.1 Chloroflexota bacterium | reverse complement strand
CTATCGGCAGGCGTGACGACGCTCATCACGGCGGGCTTCGAGGAGCCGCCCGCGTCGATGCTGCGGACCCTCGGGTCGCTGGAGGCGTGGCCGCTGAACGTGGGCCTCCAGATCAACGCCCGCGCCGCCGGCGAACCGGCGCTGGCTCCGCTGCTGGAGGCGGGCGGCTGCGGCTTCAAGATCCACGAGGACTACGGCGCCGACCCGGAGCTCATCGATGCCACCCTCGCCTTCGCCGAGCGTCACGACGTCTCCGTCTCGCTGCACACGGACGGGCTGCACGAGACCGCGGAGCTGGAGGACACCATCGCCGCCATCGGCGGCCGCACGGTCCATGCCTATCACGTGGAGGGCGCCGGGGGAGGCCACGTGCCGGACCTCATCGGCCTCGTGCGCGAGACCAACATCATCTGCTCCTCGACCACGCCGACCATCCCCTTCGGACCGTCGGCGGCGGCCGAGCACCTGCCCATGATCATGCTCAACCACGGCGGCCGCTGGAGCGTGCCTGCCGACCTGGCGCTGATGGCCGAGCGGATCCACCCAGCCACCATGGCCGCGGAGGGGCCGCTCCATGAGCTGGGTGCCATCGGCATCATCAACAGCGACTCCCAGGGCATGGGGCGCATCGGCGAGACGCTGCGGCGGACCGTGCAGCTGGCTCACGTGATGAAGGCCTGGCGCCGCAGCGAGGGTGCGGCGGACGTCACGGGGCTGCCGGACGACGATGAGGGCACCGGCGGCGGCACGCACGAGGGTGGTCACGATGACGACACGTCCCGCGTCCTGCGCTACCTGGCGAAGGTGACCGTGGAGCCCGCCATCACCCACGGCATCAGCGAGCACGTGGGCTCCCTTCGGCCCGGACGGCTGGGCGACATCGTCTTGTGGCGACCCGCCTGGTTCGGGGTCAAGCCCGAGCTTGTGCTGAAGTCGGGCTACCCGACCTGGGGCTCGCTGGGCGACGGCAACGCGACCGTGGAGGGCGCTCAGCCGACCCGCTCGCGCGGACACTGGGGTGCCTTGGGACTGGCGCCGGCGTCCGTGTCGGTCACTTTCGTGGCCGAGGCCGCGCTGAGAGCTGACATCGGGAAGCGGCTGGGCACGCGACGGAAGCTGCTCGCGGTCCACGGGACGCGTGGCCTGAGCCGCTCCGACCTGCTGCTGAACCGTGCCACGGCGCCGGTCCAGGTGGACCTCGGAGATGGCACCGTGACGCTCGGAGGCCGGATCCTGGCGGTGCCGCCGGCCGATCATCTGCCGCTGGGGCGTCGCTACTGGCTGCGCTGAACGCACGAGCCGCGCGGCTACCGGTCCTCGCTGAGCATCTCCCGGGCTACCGGCGCGATGAGCTCCACCCAGCCGGCGTACTGCTTGGCGCTGGGATGCAGGCCGTCTTGAGCGACCAGTGAAGGGTCATCCGGCACGCGATCGGCGACGGCGCTGATATCCACCCAGCCGATGTCCCGGGCGAGCGTCTCCTCCCGCAGTATCTCGTTGAAGCGCTCGAGCTGCGAGCGCTGCGCCGCCGCGTCGGCGCGTGTGCTGCCCTCGGGGGTGAGCGTGTAATCGGGGGTCGAGACGACCAGGATGCGCCTGGCCGGCAGCCGCTCGAGCAGATGCTCGAGGATCGTGCGCACATTCGCCTGGTATGTCTCGGCATCGCCGCCCCGGTAGACGTCGTTGACGCCGATCAGCAGCGTCACGAAGTCAGCCTCGAGGCTATCCAGCCGGGACAGTTGCTCCTCGACGAGCTGCGAGGAGGTCTTGCCGTTGACCCCCAGGTTCGCTTCCAACTCCAGGGACACATCTGGCCGCAGCGCGCGAACCAGCTGATCGGGCCAGCGGTGGCGTGCCTTGACGCCGGTGCCGATGGTGTACGAGTCACCCAGCGCGACGTAGGTCAGGGGTGAGCCGGAGCTGCGCACGGCGGGCGGTGGCATCGGGCTCGCTCTGGGAGTAGGCGGTAGGGTGGTCGACCGGACCGGCGACCCCTCAGCGGAGGGTTCCGTGACAGCACTCCCCGAACACCCGAGGAGCATCGCCCCGGACACGCACATGGCCAGCATCAGAAGCCTCACGACTGGGCGCGAGCATACCGACATCGGCGGAGCTTGCATCCGAGGGCTATCCTCGCGCGGCGACCGGTGGCACCCCGGTGCGATGGAGGAGATGGCATGGCACGGTCGATGTGGCGGGGGGCGATCCAGTTCGGTCTCGTCACGATCCCCGTGAAGCTCTATCTGGCCACGGAGCCGCGTGGCGGGCTTTCCTTCAATCTGCTCCACAAGGAGTGCCTCAACCGGATCCAGATGAAGACCCACTGCCCGGAACACGGCGAGATCTCGCGCTCGGACACGGTGCGCGGCTTCGAGTGGTCCAAGGGACAATACGTGGTCATCGAGGAGGCGGACCTCGAGTCGGTGCCCCTCAAGACCGTGCGTGCCATCGAGATCGAGCAGTTCGTGGAGGCGGAGCGAGAGGAGTTCTCGACCACCTTCGTCAAGCAGGCCTACTACCTGGAGCCCGAAGCAGTCGGCCGGAAGGCCTTCTATCTCTTGAAGTCCGTCCTGCGCGAATCGAATCTCCAGGCCATCTGCAAGATCGTGCTCAAGGACCGCGAGCTGCTCGCTTCGCTCGATCCGTACTCCAAGACCATGCTCCTCTCCACGCTCTACTGGCCGGATGAGGTGCGCGATCCCGGCGAGTTGGAACTGCCCGAAGAGGAGTTCGACTTCCGGCCCGCGGAGCTCACCATGGCGCAGCAGCTCGTGGAGGCCATGAAGGGCCACTTCGATGCGTCCCGCTACCGCGACGAATACCGCGAGGCTCTGATGGGGGTCATCGAAGCCAAGATCGAGGGCCAGCCCGTGGAACGGCCGCAGCCGGTCGTCGAGACCAGCAAGCTGACCGACCTGATGGCCGTCCTGGAGGCCAGCGTCGCCGCCGCGCGACAAGGGCGGGCCACAGGAGCAGACGCGGCGGCCGCGGATGTCGAGGAGAAGCCGGCAGCCAAGGCACCTGCCCGCCGGGCGCGTGCCACCGCCGCCAAGGAGCCCACGTCCGTGGCCGAGGTCCGCAAGAGCCGCGCCGCGAAGCCGGCGGCCAGCAAGTCGGCGGCGAGAGGGTCCGTTGCCGGAGAGTCGGCCGCTGCCAAGCCGGCCGGCAAGTCAGCCGGCAAGTCGGCCGCCCGAACGGAACGCAAGCGCAAGACGGCCTGACGCCGATGGCGGCCGATACGCGGCGCCGGACCGGAGGTACGCCGGAGCAGCTTCGCCTGGTCATGGACGGCGGCGCCGATCCGGCTGCGCGGCTACCCGAGCGGATCGCGCCGATGACGGCGTCTGCCGGCGAGGCGCCCTTCGATGACGAGGATTACTTCTTCGAGCCGTGGTGGCCCGGCGCGCGTGCCTTCGCCTTCGCCGATGAAGGACGGCTGCGCCTGCAGACCGACCATCTGGCCGATCCGCTGGCGACCTTCCCCGAGCTCCAGGTGATAGGCACGCAGTTGAAGGCCGACGGCGTCGTGCTGGCGGGCACGCTGCTCGTGCTCGATGACGAGGGCCGGCCGGACGCCGATCTGCTTCGCCGCCGTCTGGCCGATCCAGCGGCGCAGGGTGGCGAGGCGGCCTTCGTGGCCTCGGACCTCCTGTGGGTCGACGGACAGGGCCTGACCGAGCGCCCGTTCCTGGAACGCCACGCGCGTCTGGGTGACGTGCTGCGCGATGGACGCCTGTGCGTGGTCACCCGCGGGTTGCGGGGCGAGGGCGTGACGCTCGCCGCGGCCGTGGCTGCCATGGGTCTCTCCGCCATCTC
>JACCQX010000178.1 GCA_013813905.1 Chloroflexota bacterium | reverse complement strand
GGCAAGACCAGCGTGCGAATGTCGCCGCCACTCATCGTCTCTCGATCGGAGATGGAGACGGCGGTGCGCATCTTCCGCGAGGCGGTCGCCCACGTCGCGGGATCGGACGAGCGGGTCCGTCAGGAGGCCGATGCGGCGGGCGCGATGAGCGGGGTCGAGGCCAGCGGTTGAGCGAGTCCAAGGTGGCCTCCATGGCGGAGGCCATCGCCGCCTCCGTGCACGACGGCGACACGGTGGCCATCGAGGGCTTCACGCACCTCATCAGCTTCGCCGCCGGCCACGAGATCATCCGGCAGCGCAAGCGCGACCTGACCCTGGCCCGGCTCACGCCTGACCTCATCTACGACCAGATGGTCGGTGCCGGTGTAGCCCGGAAGCTCGTTTTCAGTTGGCTGGGCAACCCCGGCGTGGGTGGCCTCCACGCCGTGCGGCGCGTGACCGAGGGCGCCTCGGCCAGCCTGGAGCTGGAGGAGTACTCGCACTTCGGCATGGTGGGCCGGTACACGGCGGGCGCCATGAACCTGCCCTTTTTCCCCCTTCGTTCCTACTTCGAGACGGACCTGCCCATCGCTAACCCGCTGATCCGGCCGATCCGATCCCCCTACGGCGACGAACTGGTCTACGCCGTGCCGCCGCTGAAGCCGGACGTGGTGATCATCCACGCGCAGCGCGCCGACGAGGGGGGCAACACTCAGATCTGGGGGCTGCTGGGCTGCCAGAAGGAGGCCGCCTTCGCCGCGAAGCGCGTCATCGTCGTGGTCGAGGAGCTGGTGGGCGAGGAGGTCATCCGCGCCGATCCCAACAGGACGGTCATCCCGGGTCTGATCGTGGAGGCCGTGGTGGTCGAGCCTTTCGGCGCCCACCCCTCATACGCGCAGGGCCACTACGACCGGGACAACCGCTTCTACCTGGAGTGGGACGCCATCAGCCGCGACGCGCGCGCCCTGGAGCGCTGGCTGGAAGAATGGGTCTACGGCGTCACGGGTCGCGCGGGATACCGCGCCAAGCTGGGAGAGGAGCGCCTGGCGTCCCTGCGGCCAGGCTCCGCACCCTCTGGCAGCGTCGACTACGGCGACTACCGATGAACGCCCTGGAGCGGGTGGCGGCCACTGACTTCAGTGCCTCGGAGATGATGATCGTGGCCGCGGCGCGAGAGCTCGCCGGGCGGCGGGTCTGCTTCGTGGGGGTCGGGCTGCCCAACATCGCAGTCAACCTGGCCAAACTCACCGTGGCCACGGACCTGGAGCTGGTTTACGAAGCGGGCGTCTTCGGGGCACGGCCGGCGCGCCTGCCGCTGTCCATCGGCGACCCCACCATCGTCACGCGAGCCACGGCCGTGACCAGCATGTTCGAGCTCTTCGGCTTCTACCTCCAGGGCGGACTCATCGACGTGGGCTTTCTGGGCGCAGCCCAGATCGACCGCTTCGGCAACATCAACAGCACGGTGATCGGCGACTACGCACACCCCACGACCCGACTGCCCGGCTCTGGCGGCGCATGTGAGATCGCCATCAACGCCCGCGAGGTCTTCGTGATCATGCGCCAGTCGCGGCGGTCATTCGTCGAGCACATCGACTTCCGCACCTCGCCCGGCAACCCGGCCGGAGCGAATGGTGCACGGATCCGGCAGGAGCAGGGCTGGCTGGGTGCCGGTCCCTCGGTCGTGATCACGGACCTGGGCGTCTACCACTTCGGTGGGGAGGGCGTGATGCGCCTCGATTCCCTGCATCCCGGGGTCACCCTGGAAGACGTGCAGGGCGAGATGGCCTGGCAGCCGGCCGTGGCCGAGCGGCTCGTCGAGACCGCGCCGCCCACCGCGGAAGAGCTGCGCCTCGTGCGGGACGTCCTGGACCCCGACGGCATCTACACGCGCTGATCAGGGCCCTCATCCGCGTTTCAGGCCGGGGTCCGCACTCCGCTCATCCGCGAGCGCACGAGCAGTGTGCCGCCTATCAGGATGATCAGTGCCGGCCAGATCAGGCCGAGCTCCCGGAAGCCGGCCGCCTGGAGGGATATCTGCGCCAGGCCGATGAGCACCACGATCACACCCAGCCAGAGTGCCCAGGGACGCCTGGCACGTTGCCAGCGACCGACGCCCCAGATGGCCAGCAGCCCGAGACCCAGGAACAGCGCCGTCCAACCCTCACCGCTGACCAGGCGCAGCTCCACCACCAGCCGCGCCAGGGCCAGCGCCAGCAGGAAGGCCGCCGGCACGAAGGCGCCACGCACGCCACCCAGCAGCCAGACCGCACCCAGCGCCAGGCCCAGGGCCAGCACCAACAGCGAGGTCAGGCTGATGCCCGGCTGGAACTGCTGGATGAGCAGAGCCACACCTATGAGCACCAGGAAGATGCCCAGCAGCGGGAAGGAGCGGCCGCCCCCAGCCGACCGGCGCCAGTCCGCCCAGCCAGGCTCCGCGCCCACGGCGCGTGCCTGCCGCGATCGCCAGCCCGGCTCTGTCTCGACCGTGCCCTGCGCCGCACCTCTGTCGCGATCCACCTCCAAAGACTAGCGCCACCTGTCACGAGCCTGTAAGCGCGGGCGGGGGACCTCGCGTCCATCCGATTCATCCCTGGCGTGACACTCCGGCCCACGGTGCGGCCCTGCCACGCCATCCCGAGACCATCAACTCATCGAGGGAGAGAGCCATGAGATACCAGGGAGCCGGTGGCAGTCGCCTGCCGGTCATCGTCATCGCGGCGGTCGTGCTGATCGTGGCGGCAGTGCTGATCTACATCTACTTCATCCAGTAGCCGAGGAGCCCACCGTGCGCAAAGGCAAGACCATCATCGGCAAGGACGTCCTGTCCCTGGCCGATGGCATCCGCATCCATAGCGTCAAGGATCTGATCATCGGCGAGGAGAACGACGCGGTCGTAGCGCTGCTCGTGGACGAGGGCGGGCTGCTGAGCGGCTCCACGGTGGTGCCCATCGAGGCCGTCCACAGCTTCGGCAAGGATGCCGTGGTCATCGCCGATGCCAGCGCGGTGGTGGCCGCCTCGAGCTACCCCCGCGTCCACGCCATCATCGACCGCAAGGAGTCGCTCCTGGGGAAGAAGGTCTTCACTGACGAGGGCCAGCAGCTGGGCACCATCGGTGACATGTACTTCAACGAGACCGACGGTCAGATCATCGGCCTGGAGGTCTCTAGCGGTGCGCTGGGCGACCTGACCAAGGGGACCTCGTACCTGCCCATCACGGACGTTCAGCGCTCAGGGCCGGATGTGGTCTTCGTCGATCCGCAGGTGACCGATGACCTCGAGTCCCAGGTAGGTGGACTTCAGGGGACGCTCCAGGACGTCAAGGACAAGGCGGGTCAGGCGGGAGCGGACGTCAAGGACAAGGCGGGTCAGGCGGGAGCGGACCTCAAGGACAAGGCCGGACAAGCGACCGAGGGCGCTCGGTCAGGCATCGCCAGCAAGGATCCCGAGCAATCGCTCATCGGCCGCAAGTCCGGCATGGATGTGAACGACGAGAACGGCAGCGTCGTGGTCGCCAACGGGCAGCGCATCACGGCCGAGCACGTGGCACGCGCCAAGGAGACGGGCAACCTGAAGGTCCTCACCCAGGCCGCCACCATGGGCCAGGCCTCCGAGGTCGGTGACCAGACCGGCGCGGCGCTGGAGCAACTGGGCGACTCGGCCGGGAGCATTTGGGACAAGTTCACCCGCAAGCTGTCCGAGGTCACCGACTCGACCGGCCAGCGCATGGACCAGCAGCAGACCAAGAGCCAGCTCGACCGGATCGCCGATGCCATCGGTCGACCCGTGAGCAAGGTCATCCTCGACCGCGACGACTCGGTCATCCTGAACCTGGGCGACATCATCACCCACCAGTCGGTCCAGCGAGCGCATGACAACGGCATGCTCGACTCGCTGCTCTCCAACGTCTACAAGGGCGAGGTCACCTTCGAGCGGGACGAGATGCGAGCTCAGAGCCAAGGTGATTCCACGGTCGAGAACGCCACCGGTGGTGCCACCGTGGTCGAGGAGCTGGAGCAGAAGGTGCAGATCGCCGAGGCCGAGAAGAAGGCCCAGGAGGAGCAGAAGAAGCAGGACTCCGATGCCGCTCGTCAGCAGCGCGAGCAGGAGCGCGAGGAGCGTGGCAAGCAGCGCGATCAGGTGGCCATGGAGCGTGAGCAGGAGATCCAGGCGTCGCGCTCCGAGGTTCAGGGCGAGACCGACCCTCAAGAGGTCACGTCGGAAGGCAGCACGGTCCGCACCGCCTGAGGGAACCTTGGTGACGGTCGGTGCCTTTGCGCGCCGGCACGCTACTGGTCGGCCAGGCCCGCCATGCGCACGGCGCTCACGAAGGCGCGGTAGGCCTCGAGCGAGTCGGCAGCCTCATAGCGCAGGCCTCGATCGCCGTCCCGCGTGAAGCCCGGGATCACGGCCGCGAAGTCGGCTTGACCGGCGTGGGCGAGCTCCAGGCCCACGACGATCGGCGGCTCCATGATGAGGGGCCGCAGGCCATCGCGATCGCTCAAGGCGACACGCTGGACCGCCCGTCTGGCCCCGGCCCTCACGAGTGCCGCTGCCTCCGCGGGATGGAGCGAGTCGGCTGCCTGCCAGCTCACGGCGCGCTTCACGACGACGCGCTCCGCCCAGGGCAGCCATTCGGCTACCTCTTCCGCCAGCGCGTCGTCGCCGGTGACAAGGCCGACCGCCACGCCCAGGCCTCCCAGGTACAGGCCGTTGATGCCGTATTCGCCCACCGGCCGCCCATCGATGGTGGTCAGCGTGGGGGCTCCCGTGTACGTGTGCGCGATCGTGCCCCGGGGATGGCCGGCCCGCGCGTGATAGCCCACGAACAGCGCCATGTCGTAGCGGCCATGGGCAGCCGCTTCCACCATGCTGAGCGGCTTACGACCCTGCACCAGACGAGCACGCCGGTCGATGTTCTCGGGCGCTAGGTTGTACATGGATCCGTGGCTGTCGTTCACCACGACTTCCGTCGCGCCGCCATCGAAGGCGCCCTCGATGGCAGCGTTCGTCTCCCCTTCCATGAGGCGGCAGGCAGCGGCGTATCCGCTGTCGTCGCGGCCCGTCGGCTTGGCATGGCTGACCCCGCCGATGCCTTCCATGTCGACGGACAGGTAGATCCTCATCGTTCGTCCCTCACTGGCTGACGGGGAGACGGCGACGTCCGAGCGGGGGCGCCCAGCCAGACCTGACCATCGTCGAACTGCTCTGACTTCCAGATGGGCGCCCGCGCCTTGAGCTCCTCGATGGCGTAACGACACGCATCGAAGGCCGCGCCGCGATGCGCCGCCGCGGCCGCGATGACGACGCTCGCCTCGCCCAACGCCACTTTGCCTGTGCGATGGACGATGGCCAGACGATGCACATCGAAGCTCGCCGCGATCTCCGAGCCGATGGCGGCCAGTACCTCGAGGACCATCGCGTCGAAGGCCTCGTACTCCAGTGACTGCACCCGGCGCCCGGCGAAAGGAGCGGCCCGTTCCTCCTGGCCCGGGGCCGGGGCGCCCGCGCTCTCGCGCGTCTGTCCCACGAAGAGGACCAGCGCCCCGTCAGCGGCCGTCGGCACGGTGCGGCGCAGCTCCGCGAGCAGGTCGTCGCTGAGGGACCCGGCAGAGAGCTCCAAGCGCATGAGCGAAGCAGTCCCCTCCGAAGTCTCGCCCGAGTCCGCTGCCCCGCCCGCCACCGGTGGGATGATGGCCAGCTCGTCGCCATCCTGCAGTGGCTCGGCGGCGTCGGCGTACAGGGCGTTGCGTGCGAAGCGCACATGCTCGCGACCGTTCTCCAGCACCGGATACTCCGCGATCAGCTGGTGCCAGGCGTCACCGACGGTCGCATCGCCGCCCAGCTCCACCGCGCGCTGGCGCCAGCCCACGGCCGCCCGTTGCATGGCGAAGAGCCGGATCGTGACGCGCATCGCTAGACCAGGAGGCCCGATCCGTAGGCCAGCCCCGCCGCCACGATGGTTCCCGAGACGACCGCCGCCAAAGCGATGTAGAGCAGGCCGGTGGCCGACTCCATCGAGCGGCTACGCGCTGTGCGCATGGCCATGTAACCCAGGATCAGCGGGCCGATGAGGCTCACGATGAGCCGCAGCCAGACGAACAGGGCCGACCCACCGGCCAACGCGCTGAAGGGCGGCTCCCCGGCCGCGCTGCCGGTACCGAACGCTCCCCAGGTCAGGAAGAGCAGTACCTGGAGCGCGATCGTGGCGGTCAAGAGTCCCGACGCGATGATCAGCGGCCGCTCCGAAAGGCGCGGCGTCACCAGGTACCAGTGTCCCAGGATGAGCGCCGCGAGGGATCCGCCCGCCGCCGCAGCCAGCACCAGGAACTGCAGCAGCAGCGGCACCGCCGTCGCAGCCGAGGGCGCCCAGCCGAAGGCCGCCAGCGCGAGTGCCGCCACGCCGGCCGCGAGCCCGATGATGCCCACCCCACGGAGGCGGGAGCCGCGTCGCAATGCCACCACCGAGACGGCGGCGGCGCCGGCGAAGACCAGCAGCGCGGCCTGGCGAAGCGTATCGATCACCGCCGGAGCGGCCACGATAGCCAACCCGTCGGGTGGCGCGAGGCTCCTGTCCGTCAGCAGCGTGAGCAGCGCCAGTACCGCGGCACACCCGGCGGTGAAGCCCAGGAAGCCGCGTGTCGCGTCGGTCGTGAGGCGAAGGACCACGACCATCCCAAAGCTGCCCATGGCGAGGCTCAACAGCACGGTCCAGTTGATATAGCCGAGGGCCAGGCCGATGGTCTGCGAGGGCACTTCGGGAGTGTACCGACCGCAGCCCGCCGGACCGTTCCGACGCGATCTCTCAGCCGGTACCGGTGGCGGTCGCGTTCTGACCGGTCCCGGGTCGGCTTTCGACGATGGGATATGCCCGTAGCAACGCCGGCAGCGAGGCTGCCTCACCGGTCACGGGGACGCCTCGAGATGCGGCACCAGCCATCACCACGCGACGCCGATCAGGCGGACCGACCAGGAAGGCCGCGCAGCCGAACCGTTGCGCCGCTTCCAGGTCAGCCAGCGAATCGCCGATGAGCGCTGATCGGTCGGGTTCGATCTCAGGGATGTCCGCCAGCGCCTGGCGAAGCAGGCCCGGCTCCGGCTTCCGGCAGTCGCACGAGGCCGCCTCGTGTGGGCAGACATAGATGCCGTCGAGCTCCACTCCGGCACCGCGCAGCTCTTTGCGCATCCGGGCGTGCAGGTCGTCAAGGGACGCGGGGTCGATCAGTCCACGGGCCACGCCGCGTTGGTTGGTTATGACGATGATCCGCGCCGAAGGGTCGCGGCGGCGGAGCTCGCGCAGGGCGGCGTCCACGCCAGGCAACAGCTCGAACTGACCCCAGCCAGTGATGTACCGCCCCTCGGGAGCCTTGACGTTGAGGGCCCCGTCGCGATCGAGGAAGACTGCCGCCGTCATCGGCAGTGCCAGCTCAGCAGGCGGATCGTGTCCATGACACCCATCATGGCGGACGGGAAGCCGAGGTGCCTCGGCTAGTCCGAAAGTGGCGCCTAACTGAACTTCACTAACCGGCCTCCATCAACTCCCCCAGGCGCTCTGTGAGGCGCAGATTCTCGCGGTAGTCGATGGGCACGTCGACCACGGCGGGGCCCTCCACGTCCAGCGCGCGCATCAGCGTGGGGTAGAGGTCGGCCGCTGACTCGGGACGGAAACCGGCGATGCCGAAGGACTCCGCGTAACGCACCAGATCAGGGTTGCCGAACTCCACGCCGAAAGGCCGGCCGAACTCGTTGCGCTGCTTCCAGTCGATGAGGCCGTAGCCGTCATCACGCCAGACCACCACCGTGATGTTCGCGCCGACACGCTTGGCCGTCTCGAGCTCCTGGCTGTTCATCAGGAAGGCGCCGTCCCCGGTCAGCGCCACGACCTTGCGCTCCGGATGGATGAGCTTGGCCGCGATCGCTCCCGGCAAGCTGATACCCATGGCCGCGAAGCCGTTGCTGATGATCACGGTGTTGGGCTCGTAGGCCTGATACAGGCGTGCGACCCAGACCTTGTGCGCGCCCACGTCGCTGATGACGATGTCGTCGGGCGCCAGCGCGCGACGCAGGTCGGCGATGGCCTTCTGGGGACGCACCGGCCAGCCATCGTCATGCTCGTAAGCACCCAGCTCCGAGAGCACGGCGTCGCGCAGGTCCACGTGCCGCTCGCCGCGGGACTGGTTGCTGGGTCCGACCACCTCGAGCAGCCGCTCCAGGCTGCCGCCGATGTCGCCCACCAGCTCCACCAGTGGACCGTAGG
>JACCQX010000150.1 GCA_013813905.1 Chloroflexota bacterium | reverse complement strand
CACTGAGCTACGGGCGCACTGGCGGAGAGGGAGGGATTCGAACCCTCGGAGCAGGTTACCCCACTCAACGGTTTAGCAAACCGTCGCACTAGGCCTCTATGCGACCTCTCCGAACCGGGTGGGACGGCATTCTAGCAGAGGGCTCCGACGGCCTGGACGCCCGATCCGACCGCGTCGGACCTCGGCGCATCCGGCTGACCGACCGGCCCATCCGGCCGACCGGGTATCCTTGGCCTTCCTCACGCCTCGAGCCCCGGTCGCGCGTTAGCACCCTGGTTCGCGGCCCCGCCGGGGCCACCGGTCGCGCCATCTGCGGAGCGACACAGGCAAGGGGACTGGACCTGCAACGACGCGGCGGGGTCTCCGCCGTGAGAAGAGGTATCGCACCCTATGGCCAAGCGCGTCGTTCTCATCGGCCACCCCGTCGACCGGTCGCTCTCGGGCGCCCTCCAGCAGGCGGCCTTCGACGCATCCGGCATCGGCGCCTCCTACGAACCGGTGGACCGGCTGCTCATCGACCTGCCCGCCGCGATCAACGACCTGCGCGCCGACGAATACCTCGGCGCCAATATCACGGTGCCCTACAAGGAACGCGTCGTGCCCCTGATCGACCGCATGACCGAGGAGGCGCAGCACACCGGCGCGGTCGATACCATCACCCGCGAGGGCAGCCGGCTGGTCGGCCACAACACGGACGTGCTGGGCTTCCGCCCTGCGCTCGACGCGCTGGTGGGCAAGCAGAAGATGCCCAAGGCGGCCGTGGTGCTCGGAGCCGGGGGCGGCGCACGCGCCGTGGTCTACGGCCTCATCACCCAAGGCTTCCAGCGCATCATCGTGTTCAACCGACACCTTCATCGTGCGGAGGGCATGGTCAAGCACTTCGGACGGACGGCCGCCCACATGGAGCTGCGCGCCATGCCCTGGCATGAGTCGGTCATCGAGGCGGAGCTGGCCCGCGCCAAGCTGCTGGTGAACGCCAGCTCGGTGGGGCGCGATGGGGTCGAGACGCCCATCGCACAGGAGCTGTTGCCGCCGGACCTGCTGGTCCTGGACCTGCTCTATACGCCCAAGGAGAGCCGCCTGCTACGCGAGGCGCGGGGGGCCGGCGCGTCGTCCGCTGCCAACGGTGACCTGATGCTGCTGCGCCAGACCGCGGCCGCATTCGAGCTGTGGACCGGCAAGCCGGCCCCCATGGAAGTGCTGCGCGAGCGGCTAGATGAGGCGCGCGACGAGCTGGCGGCAGGTCGCCAAGAGCCGGAAGCGGCCACGGTGGCAGCCGACGGATCGTCGAGCTGAACCGGCTAGAGACGGCCTCGGCGATCGTCCCCGGGCGCGCGGTGGACGAGCGGTCCGCGGCGAACCTCCGCGCCGAGCGGATCGCGGCCATCGAAGCCGTCCGTGCCGCGAGCCTTCTGTGCCGTGCGGTTCGGGAAGCCCTGATCCCCTCCGATTCGGTGGCCAAAGCCGATCGCTCCCCGGTGACGGTGGCCGATCTCGGGTCGCAGGCGCTCATCAGCCTGGCCCTGGCCGACGCCTTCCCGGACGACCCCATAGTGGGCGAGGAGGACGCCACGCTGCTGCGGACCGACCCGGACGGCCCCATCGCGGCGGCCGTGCTGCGGCACGTCCGTGCCGCCCGTCCCGACGCGACCGCCGAGATCGTGGCGGACGCGCTGGCCCGCTGCTCGCATCCAGGCGGAGCCACCGGGCGGTTCTGGACGCTCGACCCGGTGGATGGGACGAAAGGCTTCCTGCGGGGCGGCCAGTACGCGGTCGCGCTGGCACTGATCGAGGACGGCGAACCGGTGCTGGGCTTGCTCGGCTGCCCCAACCTGCCGCTCGACCAGGACGAACCCGGCGCCGGCGCCGGCGTCGGCTGCCTGTTCGTGGCGGAACGAGGGGCGGGCGCCGTGCTGATCCCGCTGGATGGAGACAGCCACGAGACACCCATCCGCGTCAGCCCACCCGAATCCCCTGGCGAGGCGCGCTGGGCCGAGTCGGTGGAAGCCGGACATTCGGATCAGGACGACGCAGCGCGCGTGGCCGAGTCGCTCGGTCTCCTTCAGGCGCCGCTGCGCATGGACTCCCAGGCCAAGTACGCCGCAGTGGCACGTGGCGAGGCAGCCATCTACCTGCGCTTGCCCACCAGCGATGCGTACCGCGAGCGGATATGGGACCACGCGGCTGGCTGGCTGATAGTGCGCGAGGCGGGCGGCGAGGTCACGGACATCCACGGCCAGCCATTCGACTTCAGTACCGGGCGAGGCCTGGAGCTGAATCAGGGGGTCGTGGCCAGCGCCGGCGGCACGCTCCACGCGGAGGTCCTGCGCGCCGTCGCTCGCGCGCTGAACGCCTGACCCGGACCTTCACGATGCGCAGCGTCATCAGCCGCTCGGCGGATCGTCTGCTGAACACCGCCGCCCTCGACCGGCTGCCGCCAGTGCCACCGGACGTGGCGGAGTTCCACGCCAGCATCCCCGTGGTCGACCTCTTGGTGGGGACGGTGCTCTTCCGTCCCGGGCTGCTAGCCCGCCGTCGCCGTGGTCACGTGGATCTGCCAAGGCTGCTGGAAGGGGGCGTCGACCTGGTCGGCTTCACTATCGCCACCAGGCATCCTGACCTGCGCGGGACGCTGTCCACGCGGCACTTCTGGTCGCTGGGGTTGCCGGCCCGAGCGCTGACCAGCGATATGGCCATCGCAGGCGCCTTCATCGACCGGATCGAAAGCTGGGCCGGCACGTCGGGTGGTCGACTGCGGCTCGCGAGGCAGTCGAAGGACCTCCCGGTGGGGGGACGCCGGGAGCCGGGCGGATCGGTGCGCGCCTTCATCGGTGTGCAGGGCGGGCATGTGCTGGAAGAGGATCCGGCCAACGTCCAACGACTTCATGCGCGGGGCGTGCGCATGCTGGCACCTGCGCATGTCATGGACAACGCCCTCGTGGGGTCCAACACCGGCCGGCGGGCGCACGGGCTCACGGCCTTTGGGCGCGAGGTCGTGGCGGAGCTGGAGCGCGTCGGCATCGTGGTGGACCTGGCGCACATGTCGCCAGCCGGGATCCGCGACACGCTGCCGCTCCTGCGCCGCCCCTTCGTGCTCAGCCACACGGGATTCCGGCGGCTGAGCGGTGCCACCAGTCGCCTACCGGGTCGCCGCTTCACGCCCCACAACCGCAATCTGGGCGATGAAGAGGCGCGGTCGGTGGCCGCGGCGGGCGGCGTGGTCGGCCTGACGCTGAGCACGCTGCTGCTGGGCGCAGACGACCTGGATGCCGTGGCGCGGACGGTCGACGCGGCCCTGGAGCTGTGCGGGCCCACGAAGGTAGCCATCGGCTCCGACTTCGACGGCGCGCTGCGCATGGTCTGCGACGTGACGGGCCTGCCAGCGGTCACCGCACGGCTGCTGGCGGGCGGGCTGGACCGCAAGACGGTCGCGGCCGTGATGGGCGGCAATGCGTTGGGCGTGCTGAGCCAGGTCTGGTCGGCGGCGGCGGACCCCGCGACTAGCGCTCCGTGGCGGCGGCCAGCTCGGTGACGAGCGTTCGCATCCGGTCCGCGTCGCGTCCGTCCGGCCCGAGCGCGTCGATGAGGGCGCTGGCCACGACGATGCCGTCGGCGAGTGGCGCGAGGCGGCGAACGTGGGCAGGACGCGAGACGCCGAAGCCGACGGCCACCGGCACGGGACTCACGGCCCGGACGCGATGCAGGAACGTGGCGACGCCGGACGGCAGCGAGCGGCGGGCCCCGGTCACGCCCACCAGCGAGACGGCGTAGAGGAAGCCGCGACTCCGCGCCGCGATGCGGCCGATGCGCTGTGGGGCCGTGGTGGGAGCCACGAGGTAGACCAGGTCCAGGCCGGCGACCAGGGCGACCTCCTCGACCTCCGGTCCGTCGTCGGGCGTCAGGTCGGCGATGATCAGGCCGTCGGCGCCGGCCCCTGCCATCCGCTCGAACGATGCCCCGTCGCGGCCGCGCAGGAACTGGTTGACGTAGCCCATGACCACGAGCGGTGTCGCCGGTCGAGCGGCGCGGACCGCGCTGATGAGCTCCAGCGCGCTGCCCAGGTCGGCGCCGTTCGCCAGAGCGACGCGCGATGCACGCTGCAGCGTAGGTCCGTCCGCCAGCGGGTCGGAGTAGGGCAGGCCGATCTCCAGCACGTTCCCTCCCCCGTCGATGGCGGCGAGCGCTGCGGCGAGCGCCCCGGCTGCGTCCGGGTAGCCCGCCAGCACGTACGGGATCAGCGCCGCACGACCAGCGTCGGAGGCTGCGCCGAAGGCGCCGTCGATGCGCCGGGAGCCTGTGGTCGGTTCAGCCGTCATCGGTCTCTTGGGCATCGGCCAGCGCGGCCAGATCCTTGTCGCCGCGCCCCGACAGCCCGAGCAGGATCAGGGGCTCGGACGGTAGCGGCCCGCCGGGTGCGTCGCCGCGCAGGAGGGTCGGCAGAGCGGCCACCGCATGAGCGGGCTCCAGGGCGGGCAGGATGCCCTCCGTCCGCGCCACCAGACGGAGTCCGGCCACGGCCTGCTGGTCGGTAGCCGAGAGCACCTCCATGCGCCTTGCCTCGAACAGCGCCGCCAACTGCGGCCCGATGCCCGGATAGTCCAGGCCGGCGGAGATCGAGTGCGCCTCCGTGACCTGGCCCTCCGCGTCCTGGAGCAGGTATGAGCGCGCACCGTGGAGCACACCCTCCGAGCCGCCGGCCAGCGCGGCTGCGTGCCGCCCGGCCAGTCCCTCGCCCCCGGCCTCCACGCCGACCAGCCGCACCGCCGGCTCGCCGATGAACCGCGCGAAGAGCCCGATCCCGTTGGAGCCGCCGCCCAGACAGGCCACGGCCGCGTCGGGCAGACGTCCTTCCACGGCCATCATCTGGGCCGCGGCCTCGTCGCCGATGACGCGTTGGAGGTCACGCACCAGCGCGGGGAAGGGGTGCGGGCCCACCGCCGAGCCCAGCACGTAGTGGGTGGTGGCGACGGTCGTCACCCAGTCGCGGAGTGCCTCGTTGACGGCGTCCTTCAGCGTCGCGCCGCCCGACGTCACGGGATGGACCTGGGCGCCCAGGGCATGCATGCGCTGCACGTTGGGACGCTGGCGCTCGATGTCCTCGGCGCCCATGTAGACGACGCACTCGAGGTCGAGCAGCGCGCAGGCGGTGGCGGTCGCGACGCCGTGCTGGCCTGCCCCCGTCTCCGCCACCACGCGGGGCTTGCCCAGCCGCTTGGCGATGAGCGCCTGGCCGAGCGCGTTGTTGATCTTGTGTGCGCCGGTGTGCGCGAGATCCTCCCGTTTGAGGTAGAGCCGCAGGCCAGGGGCCGGTGTGCCGGAGGCTTCCGCGACTGCGGCCGCGAGCCGGTCCGCCCGGTAGAGCGGCGTGGGACGCCCGACATACCGCTGGGAACGCTCGCGCAGCTCCGCCCAAAAGGCGGTGTCCAGGCGGATGGCCCGCCATGCGTCGTCGAGTTCGCCGAGGGCGGCCATGAGGGTCTCCGGCACGAACCGGCCGCCGAAACGGCGTTCCCGACCCCACCGACCACGTTCGTCGGGCTCCAGCAAGCCCGGGTCGGCCACCTCCGGTCTAGCCGCGAGGGCCGGCAGGTCCAGTCGAGCGGCTCGCGCCCGCTTGATGAACAGAGCGACGAGGAAAGGGTCCTTCGCTCCGCGGCCGGACCCGTCGGTGACCGCGTCCACGCCGCTCGCCACGTCCACGCCCAGCGCCGGGATCTCGCGCAGTGCCTCCGCGACGTTAGCCGCCGTCAAGCCGCCGGCGAGGATGACCGGCAGGGATCGCGCCACGCCCGCGGCGAGGTCAGTCGCCGACCGCCGGCCCGTGCCCCCAGTGAGCCGCGGATCGGCCGTGTCGAGCAGGAAGCCCGCCAGATTCGGTCGAGCGCGGTAGGGAGCCGCCTTGTCCAGCACGGCCTGGACGGTCGACTCCGTGCCGTTCTGGGCACCACTCTGCGCGGGCAGCTGGAGGACCTTGCGCACGGGCAGCGGGATCGCGTCGAGCGCCTCGGGCGGCTCGTTCCCGTGAAGCTGGACCTCATCGAGGCCGAGCCGCGTGGCGATGGCGGCTAATTCCCGGGGATCCCGGTCGGCGAAGATGCCCACCAGCCGGGGACCAGCGCCGGCGTGTGTGGCACCGCGCGCGTCTGCGATGAGGGCTTCCGCCTCGGCCTCGGCCAGCGCCCGCCGTGTGCCGGGCACGAAGTTGAAGCCGATGGCATCCACGCCCGCCGCGAGTGCCCTGCGGAGACCGGCCGACTCGGTGATGCCGCAGATCTTGACCGAGGCCTCCCGGGCCTCTCCCGACGGATCCTGTCCGGGGCCGGGCACCCGCCCCGCCGCGACGAAGGCGGCCGTGCGCGCCCGTATGTCCTCCGCGCTCGACTCGGATCGCATCAGGGCCTCGCCCACGAGCGCCGCATCGAAGCCGAGTGCACGCCAGGTGCGCAGCAGATCCGGGTCGGTCACGCCGGACTCCGCCACGACCAGCCGGTCGTCGGGCACCAGCTCCCGGAGCCGCTCGGCCATCGACACGTCCACGCGCAAGGTCCGCAGATCGCGGTTATTGATGCCGATGAGCCGGGCGCCGGACGCAACGGCGGACTCCAGCTCACGCCGATCGTGCGCCTCCATCAGCGGCTCCAGTCCCAGGTCGCGAGCCTGCTGCACCAGCCGGGCCAGTCGACGGGCCGGGTGGAGTCGAGCCAGAAGCAGGACCAGGTCCGCGCCAGCCGCGCGGAGCAGCGGAAGCTGACGTGAGTCGACCACGAAGTCCTTGGCCAGGATGGGCAGCGATGTCGCATCGCGAGCCGCGCGGACGTCGGCCGGCGAACCGCCGAAGCGGTGGGCCTCCACGAGCACGGAGATGATCGACGCACCACCGGCCTGGTAGGCGCGCGCTCGCGCAGCGATGTCGAGCGACCCGCCGGGCAGATCGCCGGCGGAGGGCGAGCGCCGCTTGATCTCCGCGATGAGGTGCAGGCC
>JACCQX010000147.1 GCA_013813905.1 Chloroflexota bacterium | reverse complement strand
CTGCCGACCAGCCTGCCCTCGGCCACGCCCGACGATGGCACCCCCGTTCCCTCGGCGAGCGCTGCTCCGACGCCGGTGCGGGGCCTGCCCTGGGATGGCACCGAGCGCCTGAACATCCTGCTCATCGGCGCCGACCAGCGAGTGGACGGCGCGACGTACCTCACCGACACGATGATCACCGTGACCATCGATCCGGTGACCAAGCAGATCGGCTTCATCAGCCTGCCCCGCGACACGACGCAGGTTCCCCTGCCCAGCTCATGGGCCGCGCATGACTACTACGGCGGGGCCTATCCGCTGAAGATCAACACGCTCTACACGTTCGCTCGCAACGCCCCTCACCTGTATCCGGGCAACGACGCCCAGCGCGGGTACATCGCCCTGAAGGGGGCTCTGTCGGAGCTCTACGGCCTGGACATCAAGTACTACATGGCCCTCGACCTCGCTGGCTTCCGGGACGTCATCGACACCCTGGGCGGCGTGGTCGTCGACGTGCAGGTTCCCGTCTTCGACGCCCGGTACGGGTCCGAGGACGGCCGCGACAACCTAAAGCTCTATATCTCGGCGGGCATCCAGCACATGGATGGCGCCGCGGCGCTGTCCTTCGCCCGCTCCCGCCACGCCACCTCGGACTTCGACCGTTCCGAGCGCCAGCAGCGGCTCATCGCCTCGGTTCGCGACCAGACCGACCTGAGCGAGCTCCTCGCCCCGGGAGTCCTGGAGCGGCTGCTCTCCACGTTTCGCGAGAGCGTCAAGACGGACATCCCTCCCGAGCTCTTCCCCCGCCTGGTCTCCCTCGCCCAGGACGTCGACGTGGACCAACGCGTGTCGCTGACGCTGGCCGCGCCGACCTACTCCACGCAGTGCTATCCCTGCCCGGGCACCGGTCTCTACGAGCTGCGCGCCAACGTGCCCGCCATGCGCAGCGCCGTGACGGGCATCTTCACGGAGGGCGCGGCTGTGGCCCAGCGGCGGGAAAGGCTGACCGCTGAGGGTGCGGTGGTCAGCGTCCTCAACGGCACGGATGAACCCAACACGCGGAGCACACGCATCGCCGAGGCGTTGGGCCTCATCGGCATAGAGGCCTCCGTGCCGCTCGAGAACGCTGGCCGCGCAGACGCCTCGACCTACACCGAGACCATCATCACGGCCTACAACGGCGCGGAAGTGGACATGCCCCAGACCGCCGCGGTCCTCGAGGAGACTTTCGGGGTGACCGTGGAGACGGCCAGCGATCCGGCGCAGACGGCCGACTTCGTGATGATCACGATCACCGAGACGATCCTGCCCTGACGGGCGACCGTCCTGTCCTGACGGGGCGCGCCAGGCGTCAGTAGACCGGCGTCAGCCAGTGCGAGTAGGCGGGCCGTCGGCCTCGCACCGTGTCGAAGTAAAGCGCCGCGAGAGCCTCGGTGACGGGTCCCACCGTCCCGTCGCCGATGGTGCGGTGGTCGATCGAGATGACGGGGGAGAGTTGCGCCCCCGTGCCGCACAGGAAGACCTCATCGGCGATGTACAGCTCGGAACGGTCGATGCTGCGCACAAGCGTCTGGAGTCTCAGTTCCCCCGAGGCTAGCTCCATCATGCCGGCGCGCGTCACGCCCTCCAGGATGTCGTCGGCCACGCCCGGCGTCATCAGCACGCCGTCGCGGACCATGAACAGGTTCTCGGCGCTGCCCTCCGAGACGTGTCCGTCGTGGGTCAGCACGATGGCCTCGTCGTAGCCGTTGAGCTGCGCCTCGCTCTTGGAGAAGGCACTGTTGGCGTAGGCACCGGTGATCTTGGCCCGTGCCGGGATGGCCAGATCGCTGTTGCGCCGCCACGAGACCGTCTGTGCCGAGATGCCGCGGTCGATGGCGATGTACTCGCCGAACGGCACCGCGAAGATGACCATCTCGCGCTCGAGGTTGTGGAGGCGGACGCCGATCGCCTCGGTCGACTTGAAGAGGGTGGGGCGGATGTACGTGTCCTGACGAAAGTCGTTGCGGCGCAACAGCTCCGAGGTCAGGTCCACCAGTTCATCCACCGGGAGCGGCGGCTCCATCAGCAGGATCTTGGCGGAGTCCGTGAGACGCCGGTAGTGCTCGCGGACCTTCAGCCCGTAGAGCTGACCCTGCTCCTCGTTCCAGTAGGCGCGGATCCCCTCGAAGGTCGCCGTGCCGTACAGGAAGCCGTGCGTCATGACCCCGATCTTGGCCTCGGCGAGTGGTATGAACTCGCCACCCATCCAGCACACCACGTCCGTGCCGGGAGGCTTCACACCGGTCGCAGGGAGTGGGGCCCTGACTGGCTTCTCGGTCAACATGCCGAGCGAGTATAGACGCCCCGGGACCTGGCCGGCCATCATCGCCGGCGCCGTCAGGTCGACGGCGCGTCCCCTTCGGCCCGGATCAGGTCCGCATCCCCGGCGCCCGGATCGCCACGTCCGCGGGTGGCCAGGACCGAGACGGCGATGGAGATGCCCAGGATGGCCACGATGATGGCCAATGACAGCCACACGTCGAGATGGAAGACGTCGCTGGTGATCATCTTCAGGCCCGCGAAGGCGAGCAGCGCCGCGAGGCCGTACTTCAGATACTCGAAGCGATCGATCAGACCAGCTAACAGGAAGTAGAGCGAGCGCAGGCCCATGATCGCGAAGGCGTTGGAGGTGAACACGATGAACGAGTCGGTGGTGATGGACAGGATGGCCGGCACGCTGTCGATGGCGAACATGATGTCGGACGACTCGATGACCACCAGCGCGGCGAAGAGGGGCGTGGCCAGCAGTCTTCCCTGGCGACGCACGAAGAACGCCTGCCCTTCGTAGCCCTCGGTCACCGGGATGACGCGACGGACCAGCCGCAGGACCGGATTGGCGGCGGGGTCGACGTGGCCCGTCCCGGCCGTGGCCATGCGCCAGGCGGTGTAGAGCAACAACGCTCCGAAGAGGTAGATGACGGGATGGAACGCGTCGAGCAGGACGGTCCCACCCACGATGAAGACGGCCCGGAAGACGATGGCGCCGAGCACACCCCAGAAAAGCAGTCGGTGCTGATAGGCCGGGGGCACCGCGAAATAGGCGAAGAGCACGGCGAACACGAAGACGTTGTCCATCGAGAGCGAGTACTCGATGAGGTAGCCGGCCAGGTACTCCGCCCCGGCCGTGGGACCGCGCGTGGCGAAGATGAAGGCGCCGAAGCCGAGCCCCAGCGCGACCCAGACGGTCACCCAGGCGGCCGCCTCGCGCATCGTGACCGCGCGAGCATGGCGGTGGAAGACCAACAGGTCGAGGCTCAGCAGCCCGCCGACCAAGACGATGAAGATGGCCCAGGAAAGGGCGTCGGACATGGCTCGGCCTCCGGTGCGAAGCAGGCCGAAGGTCTCTCCCGACCACCATCACGGTCGGTCGGTGCCACCGGGCTGGGTCCGGGACCCGCCGTACTGACGGTGACACCTATGTGGGGTACTCCCCCTCGGGTGCTAACTGTGTGGCGTAGCGGCGCCGGCTGTCAAACGGCCGCCAGCCGGCGCGTCCTGAGCGGGCCCCTTCAGGGCCGCAGGTGCTGCGGCGCGTAGGGCAGGAGCGCCACGTGACGCGCCCGCTTGAGCGCCACGGACAGCGCCCGCTGATGTTCGGCGCAGGTGCCGGTCTTGCGGCGCGGCTCTATCTTGGCCCGCTCGGATAGGTAGCGGCGGAGGCGGTTGACCTCCTTGTAGTCGATCTGAGCGGACTTGTCGGCGCAGAAGGCGCAAACCTTGCGGCGGCGGCGGTCCCGGTAGAAATCCTCGCGGCGTTTGGCGCGGACGGAGGGCATGCGTCGGTTACCTCTAGGTGCTCAGAACGGAAGGTCGTCGTAGTCGTCGCCGGCGGCGGGGCCGGAACGTTGCGGCCCGGATGATGCGGCATCGGGCCGAGCGGCTGCGCTGTTGGAGCCCGGCGCGCGGGCCTCGTCGGGCGGCGGGAAGTCGCCTTCCGTCCGCTCGCGACGCTCCAGGGAGGTGACCTGGTTGGCGATCAGCTCCGTGGTGTAGCGCTTCTGGCCGGTCTGGTCTTCCCATTGGCGGGTCTGGATGCGGCCCTCGACGTACACCTTGTTGCCCTTGCGCAGGCGCTCGGCGGCGCGCTCGGCCTGTTGGGCCCAGACGACCACGCGGAACCACTCGGTCTCCTCCTGCCACTCGTCGTTCTGGCCTTTCCAGTTGCGATTGACGGCCACGGTGAACTGCGTGACCGCCTGTCCGCTGGGGGTATAGCGCATCTCCGGGTCCCGGCCGAGATTGCCGATGATCATGCATTTGTTGAGCGACATCTGTCGACCTCCGGTCGTCGCGGCGGATTATTCGATGGCAGCGGGAGCGGCTTCGGTCTCGGACTCGTCGATGAACTCCCCGTCCGGTGCGACCTCGCCGTCCTCCGGCGGCTCGACCTCGTCCTGGGCATTCTCGCCTTCGTCGCTCGCCCGCCGACTGGCGGGTCGCTCCACCCGGGTGACCAGGTGGCGCAGGACCTCCTCCGTGATGTTCAGGGCACGCTCCAGCTCGAGCACTGCCTCGGAAGCCGCGTCGAACACGACGATGTGGTACGAACCCTCACGGTGGACACCGATGGGATAAGCGAGGCGGCGACGGCCCCAGGGACTGACCTTGACGATCTGGCCCGAACCATCCGTGACCGAGCGGGTGGCCCGGTCCAGCACGGCCTGCGCGCGGTCTTCGGCCACATCGGGCCGGATGACCAGCATCAACTCATAGCGGCGCATCGTTTCTCGATGACTCCTTCCAATGGGGAACGGCCCCGCTCGACGGGACGCATGCGCGACCAGCGAACGGCGGAGCTGAAAGGGACGGGCGCAGTATAGCGCAGAGGGCGCGGCCGCCTCCTCACACCACCGGCCGGGTCGAGTCGTTAGGCCACTGCTGGAGCGAGGTTCGCCGACCCCCACGATCGCAGGCTGCGTCCGGGTACGGAATCCGACTCCGTATCGATATCCGTACAGCTACGGATGGTCGGCGAGGTTTGGAGAAGGCATATTTCCCTTGAGGGACACGGCCCCTCACGACGAGGGTGGATGTAGCTGCCGCGCCTGGGGGCGCTGGCGCACTTCCGCCCTTCTTCGTGTCCGGGTGTCATCCGAA
>JACCQX010000131.1 GCA_013813905.1 Chloroflexota bacterium | reverse complement strand
GCCGTGACCGCCCGGTGTGGGGTCAGGCGCGGCGGACACGATGGACGGGCTGGCCGGAGGGTCCGGTTCCGGCTTGGGCTGGCTCCCAGGGAGGGAAGGTCCGGCCGTCGTCGGTGATTCCGCTGAGATCCCTGTCGGCTGGGGCGACGTTGCTGGCACAGCCCCGGCACAGGCCGACAGGCTCAGCGACAACACGAACAGTGCTCCGCATCGGCTCACGCGCCCAGACTACGCGACCGGGACAAGCAGCAGCCCGAGGGGGAAGTCAGCCGGTGTCGGCGCCGCCTGCCGTTTCCGAGTCAGCGCCCCATCGACTCCGCAGGACCGCCTGGCCTATCGGCCAAGCGGTCCGCTTCACGTCCAGGACGGGTGCCCGTGGGCCACGGACCGATGGACCTGCGTCAGCGACTGCCCACATCGGCCGAGGCGGCTGACGGGCCCCCGTAGGATACGATACCGGGCCCCGCCCAGTCCTTCCTCCTCGCCGTGCCCAGGAGCTCCCACCGTGGCTCGACAGGGATTCGTCAGCAGCATCACGCGCCAGTCGGAAGACTTCCCCGCCTGGTACAACGATGTCGTCCTGAAAGCTGAGCTGGCCTCGTACTCGCCGGTCCGTGGCTGCATGATCATCCGGCCCTACGGATATTCGGTCTGGGAGTCCATGCGCGACGAGCTGGACCGCCACATCAAGCGGACCGGCCACCAGAACGTCTACTTCCCGCTCTTCGTGCCTCGCTCCCTGCTGGAAAAGGAAGCGGAGCACGTCGAAGGCTTCGATCCCCAGGTCGCCTGGGTGACCCACGCCGGTGGCAAGGAGCTCGATGAGTGGCTGGCCATCCGGCCCACCAGCGAGGCGCTCATCGCGGAGGTCGTCAAGGACTGGATCCAGTCCTACCGCGACCTGCCGCTGCTCATGAACCTCTGGAACAACGTCGTCCGCTGGGAGCTGCGCACCCGGCTCTTCCTGCGCACGGCCGAGTTCCTATGGCAGGAGGCGCACACCTTCCACGCCACCGAGGCCGAGGCGGCCGCGGAGGTCGCAACGGGCCTGGAGGCATACCGGGCGGTGTCCGAGGACTGGCTGGCGATCCCCGTGGTACGCGGCGTGAAAAGTCGGGCAGAGACTTTCCCGGGCGCTGTGTACAGCCAGGCCATCGAGGCCATGATGCGCGACCGAAAGGCGCTCCAGGCGGGCACCAGCCACATGCTCGGGCAGAACTTCGCCAGGTCGGCAGGCATCGAGTTCCTGGACCGCGATAACCAGCGCAAGGCGCCCTATGGCACGTCCTGGGGTTTCTCCACGCGCATGGTGGGCGCCACGATCATGGCCCACGGCGACGACTCGGGGCTGGTCCTGCCCCCCAACGTGGCACCCCAGCAGCTGGTCATCGTGCCGATCTTCCGCAGCGAGGACGATCGAGCAGCGGTGGACGCCGCCATCGACGGCCTGGAGCCGCTGCTGCGCGACGTCACCACGGCTTCCGGACCGCTGCGCTACACCGTGGACTGGCGGGAGGAGTCGCCCGGCTTCAAGTACAACCACTGGGAGCTGCGTGGCGTGCCCTTGCGCCTGGAGATCGGTCCGCGTGATGTGGCCGCCGGCCAGGCGGTGCTGGTCCGCCGCCTGGACCGGGCCAAGGAGTCGCTGCCCATGTCGGCTCTCGGCGAACAGCTCCCGCTCCGCCTGGCGGCGTATCAGGCGGAGCTCTTCCGGCGTGCGCTCGACTTCCGCGCCGACAACACGCACCACGTCGACACCTACGACGAGTTCAAGCGGGTGCTGGAGGAAAAGGGCGGCTTCTTGATGGCGCCCTGGTGCGGCGACGCTGGCTGCGAGAAGCAGATCAACACCGACACTGGCGCCACCACCCGGGTCGTGCCCTTCGACTCGCCCGACGAGGCCGGATACTGCCTGGTGGACGGTCGACCATCGGAGCGTCGCGTCCTGTTCGCCCGAGCCTACTGACTGGGCAGTGCCGTTCGCCTATGCGAGTCCGCACGGTTGGGGTACGATCGGGCGGGGCGGATCAGACCGCCCGCCAAAGGAGAGGGAACAGGATGGATCGCTCTAGACACTGGACCGCGCTGGCGGCGAGCCTGCTGATGCTGGCAGTGCCGGCCGCCACGGTCGCACACGATCCGTCGCCGGTGGCCGACGGGAAGGCCAAGACGACGGAGATCCAGATACTGGGATTGAACGATTTCCACGGGGCCATCGAGCCCCCGAGCGGCTCCGCCGGCCGGCTCGGTCCGTCGGGCACGCCTGAGTTCGGCGGCTCCGAGTACCTGGCGACACACGTGCGGGATCTTCGCGCGACCAACCCGAACACCTTGTTCGTCTCGGCCGGTGACCTGATCGGTGCCACGCCGCTGATCTCGGCGCTCTTCCACGACGAGCCCACGATCGAGGCGTTCAACCTCATGGAGCTCGACTACAACGGTGTCGGCAACCATGAGTTCGACGAAGGTGTCGATGAACTCCTGCGCATGCAGTACGGCGGCTGCCACCCGGTCGATGGCTGCCAGGACGGTGACGCGTTCGCCGGCGCGAGGTTCGACTTCCTCGCCGCCAACGTGAAGTACAAGTCCAGCGGCGAGACCATCTTCGCGCCCTACAAGATCCACCACTTCAACGGCGTGAAGGTCGGCATCATCGGCATGACGCTGGAGGGGACCCCGCAGATCGTGACGCCGGCCGGCATCTCGACGGTCGATTTCCTGGACGAGGCGGAGACGGCCAACGCAGCCGTCGCTGAGCTCAGGAAGCAGAACGTGGAGACGATCATCGTGCTCTTGCACGAGGGCGGCACGACGAGCACCGCCGGCAACGGCGCGGGCGCGGGAGCCGACAGGATCAACGACTGCGTCAATCCGGCGGGCGCCCTTCCGCCCATCGTCGCGGCGATGGACGACGAGGTCGACGTCGTCGTCACGGGGCACACCAACTGGGCCGTCAACTGCGTCATCGACGGCAAGATCGTCACGGGTGCCGCCGCCAACGGCCGCGTCATCACCGACATCGACTTGACGGTCAGCCGCGCGTCCAAGGATGTCGTGGCCGCCTATGTGAACAACAAGCCAGTGGCACGCGATGTCGCGAAGGCCGCTGACCTGACGCAGCTCGTCGACAAGTACCGAGCCCTGACGGCGCCGCTGGCGAACCGAGTCGTGGGCTCCGTCACGGCGGACATCACGCGTACCGCGAACGCGGCCGGCGAGTCTGCGCTCGGCGACGTGATCGCTGACGCTCAACTGGCCGCCACCTCCGCTCCGCAGTTCGGCGGAGCCGTCGTGGCGTTCATGAATCCCGGCGGGATCCGAGGGGACATCACGCGCGCGCAGATCTCGGGGGGTGAAGAGCTCGGTGAAGTGACCTACGGCGAGCTGTTCACAGTTCAGCCGTTCAACAACGTGATGACGGTGCTGACCTGCACGGGGGCGCAGATCGACGCGCTGCTGGAGCAGCAGTTCACGGTCAATCGCATCCTCCAGGTGTCGAGTGGCTTCACCTACACCTGGAACAATGCAGCGCCGGTCGGCAGTAGGGTCGACATCGCGTCGATCCAGATCGACGGCACGCCGATCTCGTCGGCCGGGTCATACCGGGTCGCGACGAACAACTTCCTGGCCACCGGTGGGGACGGGTTCAGCGTCTTCACCGG
>JACCQX010000116.1 GCA_013813905.1 Chloroflexota bacterium | reverse complement strand
GGGCGAGCGCATGTGGATCGAGCCACGCGGCTTCGAGGAGATCCACTCACGCGGCAACGTGGAGCAGCACCGGCTGCAGGATCCCTCCAAGTGGGTGCCCTACGGCGTCGGAGCGATCGAGGGACAGACCGCGCGCGCACTGCCCGTTCTCGACGCGGGCACGAACGGCGGCTCCTCGCCCGACGATGGGCTGACCGCCACGGAGCGGGCCGCAAGCGACACGAACGCGGGGATGGTGGATCCCGAGACGCTCGTGCCCGAGGAGCAGCGCGACCGCGACGCGGAGATCACACCGCCCACTCGAGCCTACGGGCCGGGCGAAGAGCCACGACCGCGCGACGGTGAGCCGACCGCTTCAGCGCACGGCGAGCTGCTGTAGCGAAGGCTTTCGCCGAACGCTCGACCGGATCCTGGCGCTAGGTCGGGCGTTCCACCCTTGGTTCCTGGTCGCCAACGAGCCGGTTCCAGAGCTCGTGGTCCGTGTCGCGCTTGGCCACGTACCGATCGCGCCTGCCGGCCTCCTGACCGCCGATGGCCTTGAACGGCCCGGCGGACAGATCGGCGAGGTCAACATACACGCCGCCCTGCTCCAGGCGCGCTCCCTCCTGCAGGACGGCCAAACGGGCCATCTCGTCGCTCGACAGCTGGTCATCAAGTGGGGCCTGGATCCGCTTGTCGTCGCCTGCCGGCACGCTTTCGTCCGCGTGTCCCGCCAAGTCGCCGGGCGCATGGACCGGAGCGAGGTCGTCATCAAAGGATGTGTCGCGCGGCTCTGGACCCTTGGGGTTGGTCACCTCTTCGCGACGCACGTCATGCGTCTCGGCATGGCGAGCGGCCGGACCGCCGCTGTCCGAGTAGGGCTGGCGAGCATCACCGGGGCTGGTGTCGTCCGATCGGTTTCGGGGCATGGTTCCTCCTGTCAGGCCGGGTGGCTTTCCGGCTCACGGGGCGCGAGCGTGCGGTGGATGTCGAGCGCGGCCTTGACGCCCTGTGCTGCGGCGATGACCGCGAACTGCGAATCACCGGCCACATCGCCGGCCGCCCAGACGCCGTCCACGCTGGTGTGCTGTTCGTCATCGACCTCGATGGAGCCCGACTCGCCCAGCCGACAGCCGAGCTGCTGCGCCAGGCCGGTCTGGCACTCCTCACCGAGACTGAAGAAGGCGGCATCCGCACGGAGGACCGACCCGTCCTCAAGCCGCAGGCCGTCAAGCTGGCCGTCGCGGCCCTCGAAGCGCGTGATCGTGGCGGTCCGCATCGCGATGCCCTTCTGATCCAGCCAGGCGCGATCGTCCGCCGAGAGTTCCGGGCTCCGGCCGTCGGTGAGGAGCGTCACCTGGCGGCTCCAGTGGCTCACCTTCGAGGCGAAGTCACGGCTGCTCTCGTTCCAGCTGATGACCGCGATCGGCCGATCGCGCCACTCATAGCCGTCGCAATGGGGGCAGACGTGAACGGAGCGGCCGTAGAACTCATCGAGGCGCTCGATGTCGGGCAGCTGATCGCGCACGCCGGTGGCCAGCAGGAGCCGGCGCACCCGCCACTGGGTCCCGTTCGACCCGGCCAGCAGGAAGCCACCCTCGATCGTCTCGGCGCGCTCGATCCGGCAGCCCTCCAGGCGACCGCCCAGCTCGTCGACCTGGCGGCGCCCGATGGCGATGAGCTCGTTCGCCGAGGTCGACCGAAGCCCGAGGTAACCGTGCACCTGGATCGCCGCATGATTGCGCGGCGGGCCGCCATCGAAGACGGTCACCTTGATGCGATGGCGCCGCAGGAAGAGCGCGGCGGACAATCCGGCGTAGCCGGCGCCCACGATGCCCGTCTCCACGTCGAAAGGGTCGCTCACGCCGCCAACGCGCCATTCGATCCACCCATGCCACCGAGAGTACGCCACGGCGCATCGCAGCTGGACACTCGGTCCGGCAGCACTCGTAACGTACGGGCATCACGCCGGTGAGCCTCAGGACGACCTCTCACCGGACAGCAGAGTGACCGACTGACGCGCCGGTGCTAGGCTCGGCTTCATCGTGCTACAGCTTCGTGAGTTGCCGGGACTGCCCGACCCTCGTCTGCAACCGCCCACCGTGGCCGATGCGGGCGATCCCTTCGCCGAGCTGCGCATCGTGCACCTGGTGGCGCGTCTTCCGCGTGGTGTACCGGTCCGCGTCAGGGACATCGTGGACCGGCTCAACGCGGAGCACGTCGACTGGTCGTTCAGCCGTCCCGTGGTGGTCGCCGCGCTGGTGCAGTTGCAGTCGAACTGGATGTCCGACTACCGTAACGCCAGCGGCGTGGAACTCGAGTCCGGCGCTCAGGGCGAGACCGTCACCATCGAGGACTCCAGCCGCGTGGATCCCTGGATCATCCGTCAGGTCGACCGACTTGCGGAGGCGTGTACCGAGCGCCTGCGGACCTTCGCGGTGGATGAGGGATCCATCCCCTAGGTCGAAGGCGCGATCCCCGATCGTAGCGACCAGCATCAGCCCGGAACGAGGGACAACGCGATGACCGTGACTGGATACGCCAAGGAAGGCGTGCTGCTCAGCCCGGAATGGGCGCAGGAGCACCTGGACGACCCGAACGTCCGCTTCGTGGAGGTGGATGTCGACACCGCTGCCTACGAGCAGAGCCACATCCCGGGTGCCGTCGGCTGGGACTGGACGAGTCAGCTCTCCGACGGCATCCGCCGGGACATCGTGTCTCGTGAGGACCTGTCGCGGCTGCTCAGCGAGTCGGGTGTCGGCCCCGATACGCACATCGTGCTATACGGCGACAACAACAACTGGTTCGCCGCGTGGGCCTACTGGCAGCTCAAGCTGCATGGCTGGGAGCGCCTGAGCATCCTCGACGGGGGGCGCAAGTACTGGCTGGACAATGGTCTGCCGCTCGCCGTGGATGTGCCCGCCTACGAGCCGACCGGCATCGAGCTGCCCGAGCCTTCGAACGAGCTGCGCGCCTTCCGCGACGACGTCATGGCGCAGCTCGGCGACTCCAAGGCGACGCTGGTGGATGTGCGCTCACCGGCTGAATTCAGCGGAGAGGTCATCGCACCGCCGGGCATGACCGAGACGGCCCAGCGAGGCGGACACATCCCCGGCGCGCAGTCCATCCCGTGGGGCCAGACGGTCCGCGAAGACGGCACGTTCAAGGATGCCGACGCGCTGCGCGCGCTGTACGAGCCGAAGGGCGTGACGCCGGACAAGGATGTCATCGCCTATTGCCGCATCGGCGAGCGTTCCAGCCACTCCTGGTTCGTGCTGCGCGAGCTGTTGGGCTATCCCAAGGTGCGCAACTACGACGGCTCGTGGACCGAGTGGGGCTCCATGGTGAACGTGCCCATCGAGCGCTGATTCGCTCGGGCGCCACTCTTCGAGATCGGGCCGCGCCGGCCGGTCGTTCACGCCTCGTCCAGCACTCCGTAGATGCCGGCCAGCGACTCGAACATGGCCGCATCGCTGGCGCCCCACAGGTTGGTGAGGAAGACGAAGACCAGGTCGCGGTCCGGGTCGACCCATAGCCGCGTGCCGGTCGCGCCGCCGTGGGTGAAGGCGCGCGACGAGGCAGGCACGGTCGGGGATGCCCCGGCTGCTGGGTCGACCTGGCCGTTCGTGTGCGACGCGCCGGGCCCGCCAGGCACCCCGGCCAGGTCCATCGCGGAACCGTCCAGCGCCGGCGCCAGGCCGCCCACCACAGAGGGCGCCAGGCCGTCCGACCGCGGCTTGCCCCAGCCCAGCGCGTAGCGCGGGTCGCGCCGCGCCCCGTCGTCTGAGATCTCAAGGATCCCGGCCGTCTGCTCCCGCGTCATCTCCTCGAGAGAGGCGGCGCTCAGCAGGCCGCGACCATGGGCGATGGCCGTTGGCAGCAGTCCTCGACCGAAGCGGGCCAGATCCTCCGCGGTGCCCCAGAGGCCGCCGCCGGGCAAGGCCGTCTTGGCCAGGTAGCGCAGCACCAGCTCCTGCACCAAACGGTTGCGCATCGGCACGCCTTCCACCGGCAGGATGCGCGAGCGCCCGTGCCGCGGGTCGAAGGAGGTGTCGACCATGCCCGCCGGTTCCATGACCGTCTGGTGGAGCGCCTGCGGGAAGGGCCGACCGGTGAATCGCACGAGGAGCTCGGCCAGCAGGTAGAACGAGGCAGAGCAGTACTCGTAGCGGCTCCCCGGCTCGAAGCGCAGCGGCGCCTGGCAGATCATCTCCAGGAGGCGGGCGCCGGATGGGCGCTGCTGACGCAGCACGTCGGGGTGGACATCCTGGATGCCGGCAGTGTGAGTCAGCACGTGCCAGGCGGTCACCCGCTCCTTGGCCGGCCCCTGAAAGGCCGGCACGTAGCGTTCGATGGGCGCATGGAGGTCGACCAGACCTCCGTCGACCAGGCGCATGACCCCGGTGGCCACCACCGGCTTGGTCAGCGAAGCCAGGAAGAAGATGCTGTCTCTGCGCAACCTGCGTGTGGAGGGGCCAGGGAACATCTCGAGGGCTATCGTGCCCGCGCTGTCGGCCACGGCCACGACGGCGCTAGGGATGACTCCTGCGCGCACGGCTTCGGCGGCCGGCTGCAGGCAGGCACGGATGCGTTGGGGGTCGGCTCGTCGGGCGGTGGTGGTCACGGGAGGGCCGATGATAGGGGGGTGACCAGGAAGGAGCTGATCCGGGAGACGCGCCGGCTCGTGGCAGAGGGCGAGCGCCTGTTGCGTGACCCGTCGCTCGGCGGACTCCAGCTTTGGCTGCAGCTCTCGGACGACCTGCTCAGCCGCGCCTGGGGCGCCATGGACCGGTACCACCTCTCGTGGCTGATGGTCGGACGGCCCAAGGCTGTCGTCCGTGGCCGCCCCATGACGCGCGAGGAGGAAGAGCGTTACGTGTGCGAGGTCGCGGAACAGAAGACCGCCGCGTTGCGCATGAGCCTGCACGCCGTCGAGGACCAGGGCATGCCCTTCGTGGGCGAGACCTCGGAGACGCCCCTCGGATAGCGGACCAGCAAGAAGACGATGGAACAGATCATGGAGCGGGCGGCAAGTGTCAGCGCCTCCCGGGGCGGCGCGAAGCCTTGCTCCCACTGGCGGTACCTTGCTCCCACTGGCGCTATCGGTACGACGCCGCCCAGGGAAGTGCTGCGC
>JACCQX010000106.1 GCA_013813905.1 Chloroflexota bacterium | reverse complement strand
GAGAGCAGCAACGGGTTCACGATGTTCGGCGAGCGGATGTCCGGCCGATGCCCGGCATCGGCGATCAGCTCCAACCTGGCCCGCGGCATCGCGCCCGCGATCCTGCGCACGAGCGTAAGCGGAGTGGTCGCGTCGGCATCGCCGTGGATCAGCAGTGTCGGGCAACTGACGCTGGGAAGCAGCTTCGCTGCGACGCTCCAGTCCAGCTCCGCCTCCTGCGTGATCATGATCTCGGGTGATGCCTGCATGGCGATACCGATCACCTCGTCCATGAGCTGCTCCGACTCGGGTTCGGTGAAGACCGCGCGCATGAACCGGACGACGAAACCGGCCCAGTCGGTGCTCCACGGATGATCCGTCCCCGCCAGCGCATGCGGAACGGTATCGAGCTCCATATACGGGGCCACGGCGGCGATCCGCGCCACACGCTGGGGATCCTGGGTCGCCACGATCACCGCCGCGTTGATGCCCCGCGAGGCCGTGACCAGGGCGGCGTCCTCGACGCCGGCGGCATCCAGCACGGCGAGCGCGTCCGCAGCGTGGAGCGTGAAGCCGTAGCCGTGATGCGGTCGATCGCTGGCACCCGCGCCCCGTGGGTCGTAGGTGATAACTGTCGCGTGTGGCTCGAGCGCGGCGACCTGGTGCCCCACGACGCGCGCGTCGACGATGTTCCAGGTGGGGATGAAGAGGATGACCCTCGCGCCGCCGCCGTATCGATACCACGCGATCCGCGAGCCGTCGGCGCTCCGCGCAACGCCACGGTCCCGGGGCACGGGAGCCGGGATCATGCGGCGATGTTATCGCGGCTCGCGGCTCGCGGTTCGACGTGTCCGCGCCGAGCAGTGGGCGCTCGGCACGCCGCACCCCGCCGGGATAAGGGTGGCCGCCCGCACGGCCGATGCAAGCGTGGCCGACGTCGTCCGCGCCATCGCCCAGAACGGTGGCAAGCTTCCGGCCGAGGACGCGGAGGCGCGCTCGGCCTAGCCGGAGGCTGGTGCGCCCGTGGCGCGCACACCGAGCCCGACCGGGCAGGCGACGCCGGTGCCTTGGTCTGGGCAGTAGCCGTTCGGGTTCTTGGCCAGGTACTGCTGGTGGTAGGCCTCGGCGTAGTAGAACTCGGGCGCGTCCACGATCTCCGTGGTGATGGTGCCGAAGCCGGCCGCGGATAGCAGCTCCTGGTAGGCATCGCGTGACGCTTCGGCGGCGCCGCGATCGTCGGGCTCCGTCAGGTGGATCACGGAGCGGTACTGGGTGCCCGTATCGTTGCCCTGGCGCATGCCCTGCGCGGGGTCATGGTTCTCCCAGAATTCGCGCAGCAGCTCTCCGTAGGAGACCTGCTCATGGTCATAGGCCACCAGCACGACCTCCGCGTGGCCGGTGCGGCCGCTGCATACCTCCTCGTACGTCGGGTTGGGGGTAAAGCCACCGGCATACCCGACGGCCGTGGACAGGACACCCGGCATCTGCCAGAAGTCCTTCTCCGCGCCCCAGAAACAGCCCATCCCGAAGACTGCCGTTCGAGTGCCCTCCGGCCAAGGCGGAGAGAGGCGCTGGCCATTCACGTGGTGGCGCTCGGGCACGGGGACGAGGCGGGGTCGGCCGGGCAATGCTTCAGTGGGGGAGGGAAGGGTCGAGGGGCGCCTGAAGGAGAACATGTCACCATTGTATTCGCGCTCAAGGCCACCTCGGATGTGGCATGATACAAAGAGAACGCCTGTTCGAGGCGCTCCGGTCGGTGGATCAGCTGGGATCGGGATCGATCGACCACGGCGCTCCTTCCGTCATACAGCTGCAATGCGGCGTGAGAGCCAGCGAGGACGTTCGCAGGCCGCAAGGCTGCAGTCTACCGGCGGCCGGCCGGTTCCCTGACGGGGCCGGCTGAACTCCGTCACCGCGACTCGGGAGGTCTCACCCATGGATGACGAACGACGCGTCGTGACGCGCACCGATACCGTCGCACCGGCTCCGATCGCACAGAGCAGCGTCTCGCAAAGCGAGGTCACCTACCGGTCCAGCGGGAGCGGCCTCATCCAGCGCCTGATCATCTTCCTTTTCGCTCTCATCCAGGGCCTGCTCCTGCTGCGCATCGTGCTGTTGCTTGTGTCGGCGCGCGAAGGCAACGCCTTGGTGGCATTCGTCTATGACCTGAGTGACGTCTTCGTCGCCCCGTTCCGCGGCATCTTGGGCGGGAACCAGATCCCGGCCGGCGACACCGCGCTGGACGTGTCCGCAGTCGTTGCGCTCGTCGGCTGGACCATCCTCGAGCTCATCATCCTCGGCTTCCTGCGGGTCTTCCGCCGCACGGCTTGAGCCCTCCTGCTCGAGATCGACCGCGGCTGGGTATCATCGCGACATCCTTGTCACTCTGATCGGAGGACGTGTGTCTGCGACTGGACTCTCAGGCGACCCGGCCGAATACCGCCGACGACTCGATGAACAGCCCGACGAGGTGATCGACGCCTGGTCCGCGGAGCTGATGCGAGACCTATCCATCAAGATCGGTGTCATCAAGGTGCTCGACGCGTTCCGCCGCTCCAGTGGCCTGAGCGAACGCGAGCTGGAAAGGGTCTTTGCGGCCGGGGGAGGCGCGCCCGCGACCGTGGGCCGGACCGCGGACGGCCGCCTCATGGTCCCAGCCATCTCCCTGCACCACCTCGTTTCGGGTGTCCGGGCGGAGGTGACTGACGCTCGAGCGCGGCTGGTGACCTACCTGACGGACAGCTTCCACGAGATCGTCTTCCTCTAAGCGACGGCCCGCCCGGGTTACGTGAAGCGCAGGGACCGTGCCGCAGCACGACTGGGACTGGACTTCCACGCTCTGGCAATAGTCCATCCCTTCCCTTCGTTGCTCAACGCGCTGATGGTCGTCGCGCTTGCCCTCGTGGCTGGCGGTGCCGTTTCCGTGGCTCTGCAGCTGGGCCTGGGGATGATTGGCATCCAGGCCGCCATAGGGACCGTGAACGACATCGTCGATGCTCCAGTCGACGCCCTCGTGAAGCCGCACAAGCCGATCCCCGCGGGGCGTGTCTCTGCTGGAGCAGCGCTTCTCCTGGGAGTGGCGGCCGGCACCGTCGGGCTCGCCCTGTCACTCGTCGCTGGAGGTCCAGTCGTGCTTGCGCTCGGTATGACGGTGTTGGGAGCGGGTCTTGTCTACGACATCGCTCTCAAGCCGACGGCGTACGCGGGACTCTGCTACGCCGTGGCGTTCGTCGCCGTGCCGGTCTACGGTTGGTGGGGAGCCGTAGGGACATTGCCACCACGACCCGAACTCCTCCTGTCCGTCGCGGCGCTAGCGGGGCCTACTCTTCAGCTGGCCAACGGACTGGTAGACGTCGAGTCCGACCGACTGGCCGGTCTGCGCGGTCCGGTGGTCCGATTGGGGCGTCATGACGCGTGGGTCATTCTCGGTGGAGTACAGGTGGTCATCCACTCCATCGCCTGGCTTAGCCTGGCCGGGGACGCGACCCCGCTGATCGCGCCGTTGGCCATTGCTTCCGCCAGCCTTCTGGCCGCGACGGGCTGGGTACTCTCGGGGCGGGCCGAGGGGACTCTGCGCGAACTCGGATGGCAGGCCCAAGCTGCGTCCATCGTCCTGCTGGGCGCTGCGTGGCTCGCCACGGCGGCCGAGGGGCCACTGTGAGTCCCGCCCCCGGTGGCGGCTCAGTCACTAGGTGCGGGACCGCTCCATCAGCCGGACCTGGTTGATAGCGTTCTCCAGACGAAGCTTCGCGATGGTCAGATACTTGGCCAGGTTCTGGCGGTCGGTAACGTCGATCTCGGCCAAGGCCACTTGCGACTGAAGGATGGCTGAAAGCTCATCCAGCGCTTCTCCCAGGTGAGCCTTTGCGGCGATCAATGAATCGTCGGCAATGGGACCGGTGCTGACCGGCTCTACCAGTTGCTCCTCGCTGGGACTCTCGTCCTTGACAGGCCCGTCGCCAGCGGCCTCTCGGGGCGGTCGACCCTCGATGCGCTCCCGCAACTTCACTAGGCTCAGTTCGCCTCGACCGACCTGCTCGGCCAACTTGCGACGCTTTTTCGGATCCTCGACCTTCAAGAGTTCGTAGGCATGGGAGAGAGTGTCTTTGCGCAAAGACACCAACTGCTTGATCTCCGCGGGGGCGTCGGCCAGGCGTAGCCGGTTCTCGATATAGCCCTTGTCCTTGCCCAACTTCTGAGCGAGACGCCGCAGGCTGTAGCCATGGTCGGTGGTCATGCGCTCGTACATGAGAGCTTCGTCCAGTGGCGACAAGTCTTCGCGTTGGAGGTTCTCGATGATGGAGATCTCCAACGCTGTGTCGTCGTCGATCTCTTCGATCAAGGCAGGGATGTCACGTAGGCCAGCTATGCGCGCTGCACGCCAGCGCCGCTCCCCCGCGACGAGCTGATAGCGCCCCTCATCCCCCGGCCGGATCAGGATCGGCTGGAGCACTCCATGCTCCGTGATCGACGCCGCCAATTCGAGGAGGGTGTCCTCGTCGAATGTCATCCGCGGCTGCTGAGGATTGGGGTCGATACGGTCCAGTGGCACGGTCCGCACCGATGTGTGCCCCTTGCCATGCGGGTCGGGCGAGAGCAGGCTGATGATCTGTGGTGGCAGCTCGCGCTCTTCCGAGAGTCGTTGGGCCGCCTGGCTCCTGAAGTCCGGCCTAGCCAAGTTCGATCACCTCACGTGCAAGCCCGCGGTATGCGCGAGCAGCCTCTGAACTCGTTGCATATGCAGTCACGGGACGGCCCACCAGCGGCGCCTCTCCGAGCCGAACCGTCTGCTTGATCATGTTCTCGAAGATGTGATGGTCGCCCATGGACTTGAGTTCGGCCAGCATGTCCCGTCCCAGCAGCGTTCGGCCATCGAAGAAGGTAGGCAGCAGGCCCAGGATCCGAAGGTCGGAGTTGAGCCCGCGATTGCGTATCTGGTTGATGACGCTGACCAAGGCGTTGAACCCCTTGAGAGCGTAGTACTGGGTCTGGACGGGGATGATGACGCTTTCCGACGCGACAAGCGCATTGATGGTCAAGAGCCCGAGGGTCGGTGGACAGTCGATCAGGATGTAGTCGTAGTGCTCGCCGGCCCACTCGGCGATGGCCTCCCTCAACGCGTGCTCTCGGCCGATGGCGCTGAACAGCGTGTTCTCGGTGGCGGAAAGGTCGATGTCGGATGGCGCGACATCGATACCGGCCGTCTGCGTCGGCAGCACGATGTCCTTGAGCGATACGTTGCTATCGATCAGGACGTTGGCGATCGAGCGCTCGATCGTGCGCGGGTTAAGGCCCAGCCCGACCGTCAGGTTCGCCTGCGCATCCATGTCGATACACAAGATCCGGTGACCATGCTCGGCGAGTGAGCCGGCTAGGTTGATGGCGGTAGTGGTCTTGCCCACTCCGCCCTTCTGATTGGCGATGGCGATGACTCGGGCCAAGGGTCCCTCTCGTAGCGCGGCGTCTTCGGCTGACGGGCCAGGCGTTGCCCTGAATCTACCAAACCAGCTAGCACCTCCGGTGGGCTTATCCACATTCCAGGCGGTTCGTCCACCGAATCGGTGGACAACTTGCGGCGCTGGCGGCTCCCCGACCTACCGTTTGCACGCTGTAGGATACGGCGCGCTCACGTCGGCTTGGCGTGACAGGTGGAGGACTCAAGCGTGACGACGGGTGGAGGGCAGGTCGAACGACTGCTACGCATGCGTGCCGAGGCACGTCTGGGCGGCGGCCAAGACCGCATCGACCAACAGCACGAACGCGGGAAGCTGACTGCCCGGGAGCGCCTCGAACTCCTGCTCGACACCGGCTCGTTCGTGGAGTTCGACGCTTTCGTCACTCACCGAGCCACAGACTTCGGGCTCGAGTCGCAACAGTACCTGGGGGACGGCGTCGTGACGGGACACGGCACGATCGACGGTCGCCTCGTGTTCGTGTTCAGCCAGGACTTCACGGTCTTTGGCGGGTCATTGTCTGAAACGCACGCCGCGAAGATCTGCAAGGTCATGGACTTGGCCATGCAGGTCGGGGCGCCGATCCTGGGCCTCAACGACTCCGGCGGGGCGCGCATCCAGGAGGGCGTGGTCTCGCTTGGCGGGTACGCCGATATCTTCCTGCGCAATACCCTGGCCTCGGGTGTGGTTCCGCAGATCTCCCTGGTGATGGGTCCCTGCGCTGGCGGTGCGGTGTACTCGCCCGCGATCACCGACGTTACGATCATGGTCCAGGGAACCAGCTACATGTTCGTCACCGGACCGGATGTGGTCCGGGCCGTGACGCATGAGGAGGTCGACCGCGAGCGCCTCGGCGGGGCGGCGACGCACACCTCGGTGAGCGGGGTGGCCCATCTCGCGGCACCGGACGAGGCACAGGCGATCGCCTTGGCCCGACGGTTGCTGAGTCATCTTCCCCAGAACAACCTGAGCGACCCGCCACGAGTGGAAACGAGCGACGATCCCGCGCGCATGGATGCGGCGCTTGACTCCATCGTCCCCGACACTCCCTCGCAGCCCTACGACATGCACGACGTCATCGTTCGCATCGTCGATGACGCCGACTTCCTGGAGCTGCAGCCTGCCTGGGCCGCCAACGTGATCATCGGGTTCTGCCGCTTTGCGGGGCGTAGTGTCGGTATCGTCGCCCAACAACCAGCAGTGCTCGCGGGAGCGTTGGACATCGACGCCTCCGACAAGGCGGCACGGTTCGTGCGCACTTGCGATGCCTTCAACGTGCCGCTGCTCACCCTGGTCGATGTGCCGGGCTTCCTGCCCGGCGTCGCCCAGGAACATGGCGGGATCATCCGTCACGGAGCCAAGTTGCTCTACGCCTACGCGGAGGCGACCGTGCCCAAGATCACGGTCATCACGCGCAAGGCCTACGGCGGCGCCTACGATGTCATGAGCAGCAAACACATCCGAGGTGACGTCAACCTCGCTTGGCCTACGGCTCGCATCGCAGTCATGGGTGTCGAGGGTGCTGTCAATATCATCTTCCGGGAACGCCTGAGGTCAGCAGAGGATCCAGAGACTGAGCGGGGACGGCTGGCCGATGAGTACGAAGAGCAGTTCGCGCACCCATACATCGCGGCCGCCCGAGGCTACGTCGACGACGTGATCGTGCCTTCGGAGACGCGCCCCCGGGTCATCGGTGCTCTACACATGCTTGAGGGCAAGCGCCAGGGCAATCCACGCAAGAAGCACGGGAACATCCCGCTCTAGCCTTGCGCGCTGTCGGCCGTGATCGGCGCCCAGGCTTGTAGGCCAGAGGAGTGTCTTTGCGCAAAGACAGCCGTCGGCAGCGTACCGCGAGGAAGGACTGATGAACCCCGTTCGTCGGCCCGTTCTGCGACGCGTGCTCGTCGCCAACCGCGGCGAGGTCGCCCTACGGATCATCCGCGCCTGCCGAGAGGCTGGCTTGGAGAGCGTGGCCGTGTACAGCGAGGCCGATCGGTCGGCCCGTCACGTGCGCGCCGCCGACATGGCGATACAGGTCGGGCCGGCCCCAGCCGCGGACTCCTACTTGCGAGCGGACCGGATCATCGAGGCCGCTTTGGAGTGCGGCGCCGACGCCGTACATCCCGGGTACGGATTCCTGTCGGAGCGCGCCGACTTTGCGGCTGCCTGCCAGGCTGCGGGCCTGGTGTTCGTCGGCCCTGCGCCAGCGACACTGGCCGCTCTGGGCGACAAACTCGCGGCGCGCCGTTTGGCGGCCACCGCTGGTATCCCGCTTGTGCCGGGCACCTTCGAGCCGCTTGCCACTCATACGGCGGAAGCGATGGCGGCCGTGAGGGCCGCGGCGACCCGGATCGGCTGGCCGCTCTTGGTCAAGGCAGCGGCCGGTGGCGGTGGGCGGGGCATGCGACGAGTCGATGATGAGGCGGACCTCGCGGCCGCGATCGAGGCGGCCACAAGAGAGGCGGCGGCCGCATTCGGTGACGGTGCCGTGTACCTGGAGCGCTATATCGAGGGCGGCCGGCACGTGGAGGTGCAGCTACTGGGAGACGATCACGGGAGGATCGTCGCCCTCGGGGACCGCGACTGCTCCATCCAGCGGCGTCATCAGAAGCTGGTCGAAGAAGCGCCTGCGCCCGGCCTCTCGGCGGCGCAGCGCCGGGCCGTCCACGCCCTTGGTGTCCGAATGGCGGAGGCCGTCGGACTGAGGAACGCGGCCACCGCGGAGTTCATGCTCACCCCACAGGGAGAATTCTATTTCCTGGAGGTAAACGCTCGGCTCCAGGTAGAGCACGGCGTTACCGAACTCCTGACGGGGGTCGACATCGTACGTGCGCAGCTCGAGATCGCCGCTGGCTCTCCTCTATCGGACGCGGTCCTGGCCGCTGCCGACCGGGCTCCGGATCCGCGAGGCCATGCGATCGAGATGCGCATCAGCGCGGAAAACCCGCTCCACGACTTCAGCCCTGAGCCCGGGACGCTGACTCGTTGGCGCGAATCGGGCGGACCGGGTGTTCGTATCGACTCGGGAGTAGAGGAGGGTACCGTGGTAAGCGTGGAGTACGACCCGCTCCTGGCCAAGCTCCTGGTGCTTGCACCCGACCGCCCAGCTGCGCTGGCGCGATTGCGGCGGGCGCTCGACGAGTTCGAGGTCGGCGGCCTCCAGACGACGCTGCCGTTTCACCGGTGGCTGGTAGACCAGGACGACTTCATCTCCGGTCGTCCGAGCACCGACCTGGTCGCCCGAACCTGGGACCCTCTCCCGCTCTGGCGAGCAGCCGCCGCGCAGGCGGTCGATGCCGTGGCAAGAGTCGCAGCTGACGAGCAGCGAGCACCCCTCCTCGCGCATGGTTCGGACGATCCCTGGCGTGAGGCGGCACGGCGGGAAGCCGTGGATCGATGCCCGTGAGCGCCAAGGGACGGCTTCGGCTCACGGTGGAAGGACCAGAGCCCATGACGGTGGACGTGGAACCCGAGGACCTCGGAGCACTGCAGAGAAACGCAGTAGAAGCTCGGTCCCGCGTCGGAGGCATCGCGGACACCGCAGCATCGCGCGCTTCCGGGCAGCGGCGGTATGAGGCCGTGGTCGACGGATGGGTCATCCGGATCACCGTGGAAAGCGCTGAACGGGCGCAGCTTTGGGAACTCGCAGCTCGTGCCGCCACGGAAAGCAGGCCCCACGTGGGCGTGGCGGTCCGTGCTCAGATACCGGGGCGTGTCGTCCGCGTATGGGCGGTGGCCGGGGACTCGGTGGAGGTGGGCCAGCGCTTGCTGGCAATAGAGGCCATGAAGATGGAGAACGAGGTGCGGGCACCCCGCGCGGGAGTGATCGCCGACGTCTCTGTCGGCGTTGGGCAGACGGTCGAACTGGGCGATGAGTTGGTGACCCTGGAGTAGTGATGCTGACCGTATGCTTTCCCCGATGAGCGACCAGCGCGAAGAGCAGGACCAACCCGGCGAGCCAGTCGAACCGGGGCGTGAGCATCGGCAGGCCAAGACGCGAGCCGCCGTGCTCCGGGGTCAGGAAGAGCGCAGAGTGGTCTTCCGAACCTCCAGCGCCATCGATATCGCACCGCTCTACACCCCGGCTGACACGGCGTCTCAGGATGTGGACCGCGACCTTGGCCGGCCAGGCGAATATCCCTTCACACGCGGGGTCCAGCCCTCGATGTACCGTGGCCGGCTGTGGACGATGCGCCAGTACGCCGGCTTCTCGACCGCCGCCGATACCAACGCTCGTTTCCGTTTCCTGCTCGACCGGGGACAGACGGGTCTGTCGGTGGCCTTTGATCTGCCCACCCAGATGGGCTACGACCCGGACTCCGCCAAAGCCGCGGGAGAGGTTGGGCGCGTCGGCGTCCCCGTCAGCTCGCTGGAGGACATGGAGACCCTGCTCGAAGGGCTGCCGTTGGGTGAGATCACCACCTCCATGACCATCAACGCCACGGCGGCCATCCTGCTGGCCTATTACGTGGCAGTCGCCGACGGCCGAGGGGTCCCCCGGGCTCGACTGGGCGGCACGGTCCAGAACGACATCCTCAAGGAGTACATCGCGCGGGGCACATACATCTACCCGGCTGAAGCCTCCATGCGTCTGGTCACGGACATCTTCGAGTTCTGCGCCGTTGAACTTCCGCTCTGGAACACGATATCCATCAGCGGTTACCACATGCGCGAGGCGGGTGCCACCGCCGCCCAAGAGCTGGCCTTCACGATCGCCGACGGCATCGAGTACGTCAAGGCCGCCCAGGCACGGGGCCTGGATGTCGACCTCTTCGCGGGCCGTCTGAGCTTCTTCTTCGCCGCCTGGAGCGAGCTCTTCGAGGAGGTCGCCAAGTTCCGCGCCGCCCGACGGATGTGGGCGCGCCTGATGCGTGAGAGGTTCGGAGCGGTCGAGCCCCGCTCGATGATGTGTCGTTTCCATGTCCAGACCGCCGGCTCGAGCTTGACCGCTCAGTCGATCGACAATAACGTGGTGCGCACCACCGTCCAGGCCCTCTCCGCCGTGCTAGGCGGTGCTCAGAGTCTTCACACCAATGCGCGTGACGAGGCTCTGGCTCTGCCCAGCGAAGCATCAGCTCGGCTTGCGCTTCGCACCCAGCAGATCTTGGCCCACGAAAGTGGCGTCACGGATACGCCCGATCCGCTCGCCGGCAGCTACTACGTCGAGACCCTCACCGATCAGCTGGAGGCAGCCGCCAACGAATACCTGGCTGAGATCGAGTCACTGGGAGGCGCGTTGAAGGCTATCGGGCGGGGCTTTCAGCAGCGAGCCATCCAGGATGCCGCTTTCCGCTACCAGCGCGAGGTGGAGGGACACGAGCGGATCGTGGTGGGTATCAACCGCTACGTGGACGACCCCGCCGCGGGACCAACGCTCCAGCGCGTCGATCAAGGCTCGGAACAGGGGCAGATCCAACGTGTGCGGCGGGTCAGGGCCGGTCGGGACCATGAACGCTGGATGACAGCCATGGAAGGTGTGGCGCGTGCCGCATCGAGCACCGAGAACCTCCTGCCGCCGCTCATCGAGGCCGCCAAGGCCGGTGCCACGCTGGGCGAGCTGAGCGACCAGCTGCGCGCGTGCTGGGGCGAGCATCGCGAGCTCCTTACGGTATGAATGTGGAGTCCGGCGGGTTCGCGGTGACCGCCGAGAGCCTCGACATCGGCCGCCTCCACCACATCGCCTTCGTGGTGCGGCGCATCGATGATGCACTATCCCTCTGGCGGGACCTGCTGGGCCTGCGCCTGGAAGCCGTCGTCGCCGTGGCGTCGGACGGTGTCCGGATCGCGTTCCTCTCAGTGGGGGAGAGCAAGGTAGAGCTGGTCGAACCGGTACGACAGGACACCGGTGTTGCTCGCTTCATCGAGACACGCGGTGAGGGCTTCCACCACGTCTGTTTCGAGGTCGCCGACCTGGCACAGGCTCTCGACGACCTGGCCGGTAGAGGCGCGGAACTCCTTGACGCTTCGCCTAGGAGGGGAGCGGAGGGACCAGTGGCGTTCGTGCATCCCCGCGGCACGCAAGGCGTCTTGGTCGAGCTTATCGAGGCGCCCGGCGGCCCAGCGTGGGCGGTCCTGGGCATCGACAAAGAGGGCGCTACGACCTAGAGCACATTGACGCGTGGCGGTGGTCGCCAGGCGGCCTACGGGCTGAGGGTCGGCTTCATGGCGACGAGCGAGAAGAACAGCGGCAGCTCACCGGGGATCTCAGGCGGTAGGCGCCACTTCCCATCCTCATCACGGACCAGGAAGTCCAGCTGCCAGTCCACCCAGGGAACTCCCGCACTGACTCGATGCGTAGGCCGGCGTCGATGAGCGCCGTGAGGATCTCACCCAGGCCGTGGTTCCAGGTGTACTCGGTGGGGGTCTGCAACTGCGCCGAGCGGTCGGCATAAGAGCCCACCACGTCGAAGGCTAGCGGCTGCTCGTGCTCCCAGTACGGATACTGCAGACGCAGCTCGCCTGCGGCCACGCCCTCATTCTCGAAGGCCTGCACCACCGGATGGATCTCGGTGATGTAGAAGGTGCCGCCCGGCTTCAGGAAGTGGCTCACCACCTGAGCCCAGCGGCTGATGTCGGGCAGCCAGCCGAGCACGCCGCGCGAGGTATAGACGACGTCGAACTCGCCCTCCAGAGCGTCGGGTAGCCCGTAGAGGTCCGAGCGCACGAACCGGGCCCCCAGCCCGAGATCGGCGGCCAGGCGTGTGGCCAGTTCGATGGCCTGGGCGGAGAAGTCGGCGCCAGTGACCCGCGCCCCCAGCCGGGCCCAGGAAAGCGTGTCGATGCCGAAGTGGCACTGGAGATGGAGCAGGTCGCGGCCTGCGACGTCGCCGACCTCTTCGATCTCGTAGGGCTGCACGCGGACACCGCCTTGACGGAAGCCTTCCAGGTCGTAGAACGCGGACCTCTCGTGAATCAGTGTCCACTCGTCCCAGAGTCCCTGGTTGACCCGGAGCGCCTGCTCGGTCATGCCGGTCGGCTCTCGGTCAAGCCCGGCGGACGCCGGCCTCCTGGAGGAGGCGCGGGATCTCAGTGGGGGACTCGGCGACGCGGATCTCGGCGACTTCCAGCGCGTCGATCTTGTCCTGCGCCGATCCGCTGCTACCACTGATGATCGCGCCGGCGTGGCCCATGCGCCGGCCCGGGGGGGCGGTGCGACCGGCGATGAAGGCGACCATGGGGGTTTCCGGCATGTGCTCCCGCTTCCAGGCCGCGGCCTGCTCTTCCGCGTCCCCGCCGATCTCGCCCATCAGCACCAGTGCTTCGGTGTCAGGGTCATCGCGGAACAGACCAAGGATGTCGATGAAGGTGCTGCCCACGATGGGATCGCCGCCGATGCCCACGCAGGTCGACTGGCCCATGCCGGCGTCAGTCAGGGCCTGCACGACCTCGTAGGTCAGCGTCCCCGAGCGGCTGACGAGGCCGATGCGGCCTTCGAGATGGATGGAGCCCGGGATGATGCCGACCTTGGCCTGACCGGGAGACGTGGCGCCCGGGCAGTTCGGACCGATCAGGCGAGCTCCGGCCGCCTGGACCATGGGCATGACCCTGAGCATGTCCAGCGCGGGGATGTGCTCGGTGATGCAGAAGACGGTGGCGATGCCCGCAGCGACCGCTTCCAGGATGGCGTCCGGGGCACCGGCTGCCGGCACGTAGATGACCGACGTGTTGGCACCCGCCTCGGTGACGGCCTGCCGGACGGTATCGAATACGGGCACTGTGCCGTCCAACGCCGACTGACCGCCCTTGCCGGGCGTGACGCCGGCCACGATCCGGGTACCGTACTCCTGCATCTGCGCAGCATGGAAGGTGCCCTCGCGCCCGGTGATGCCCTGCACCACCAGTCGGGTCTCGCGCCCGACGAGGATGCTCACGTACCGGCCACCTGAGCGCGCGAGGCGGCGACCGCCCGCTGCACGGCGTCGTCCAGGCTGGTGGCCGTCTCGATGCCATCGATGCCACTCAGGATCTCCGCGGCCAGCTCCGCGTTAGTGCCCACGATGCGCACCACCATCGGCACGCTGCGTTCCTGCTGCTCCCGGGCCTCGACCAGGCCGCGCGCCACCTCGTCGCCACGGGCGATGCCACCGAAGATGTTGACCAGGATGGCGCGCACGCTCCTGTCCGCGAGGATGAGGCGCATCGCCGCGGCCACCTTGTCGGAGCGCGCCCCACCGCCGATATCCAGGAAGTTCGCTGGCTGGCCACCGGCGCGTTTGACCAGGTCCATGGTGGTCATGGCCAGGCCGGCGCCGTTGACCATGCAGCCGATGTCGCCCTCGAGCCGGATGAAGCTGAGGCCCTCGGCGCGAGCTTCGATGTCGACCGGGTCCTCCTCGTCCAGATCGCGCAGCTCCTCCAACCCAGGATGCCGATGGAGGGCCGAGTCATCGAGCGTGATCTTGGCGTCCAGCGCCTGTAGCCGCTCGACCGGCCCGCCGTCCGGGCCGGTCTCCCTGACGACGGCCAGCGGATTGATCTCCACGAGGTCCGCGTCGTTGGCGATCATCGTGGCGTGGAGACCCTGAGCGATCCTCACGAAGTCCTTGAGGTGCGACCCCAGGCCCAGCGCGAAGCACAGCTCCCGGGCCTGGAAGTCCTGGAGGCCCAGGTGAGGATGTGCGTGCAGGTAGGTCATCGCCTCCGGGCGCTCCTCGGCCACCTGCTCGATCTCCACGCCGCCCTCCGCAGAGCCCATGTAGAGCACCCGCCGCGCGGCCCGATCGAGGACCGCCGAGAGGTAATACTCATGACGGATGTCGGCGGCCGGTGCGACGAGCACCTTGCGCACGATGATGCCCTTGATGTCCATGCCCAGGATGGCCGCGGCCACCTCCTCGGCGGCAGCTGGATCCCCGGCCAGCTTCACCCCGCCGGCCTTGCCTCGCCCGCCCACCAGCACCTGCGCCTTGATCACGACCTGGTCGGCACCGGCGGAGAAAAGTCGCTCGGCGGCTGCACGGGCATCGCTGGCCGTCCGGGCAACCGCCCAGGGAGGCACGGGCAGGCCCTGGGCGACGAGGAGCGACTTGGCGTCTGCTTCCTGGATCTTCACGGGGCGCGATGGTACAGGAGCCCCGACCCCGCCGCCGCACCGCCCCGGAGACGGATCGCGAGTGTGGGGTCCTCTGCCCACGACTGTCTCCTGCGGTACGATGCCGGTCGTGACCTACCGCGTGACGCTCATCCCGGGCGACGGCATCGGGCCAGAGCTGGCCGACGCCGCTGTGACCGTCCTGGAAGCCACCGGCATCGCCTTCGTTTGGGAGCGGGTGGAGGCTGGCGAGGCCATGCTGGAGCGCCACGGCACACCGCTGCCCGATGAGGTCCTGGAGTCCATCCGGCGCAATCGCGTGGCACTCAAGGGTCCCATCACCACCCCGGTCGGCGGTGGTTTCCGCTCAGTGAACGTGACGCTCCGTCAGGCACTCGACCTGTACGCCAATCTGCGCCCCGCTCGTTCCATCCCCGGTGTGGACTCGCGCTACCAGGATGTGGATCTGGTCATCGTCCGTGAGAATACGGAGGATCTCTACGGCGGCATCGAACACATGGTCGGCACCGATGCCGCGGAGTCGATCAAGATCATCACACGCCATGCCTCCATGCGCATCGCACGGTACGCCTTCGAGTACGCCGTGAAGAATGGGCGCCGCAAGGTGACCGCGGTGCACAAGGCGAACATCATGAAATTGAGTGACGGCCTGTTCCTGGAGTGCTGTCGCACGGTGGCGCAGGACTATGAGGGGCGCGTGGAGTTCGAGGACCGCATCGTCGACAACATGTGCATGCAGCTGGTACAGAAGCCGGAGCTGTATGATGTGCTGGTCCTGCCCAACCTCTACGGTGATATCGTGAGCGACCTGGCGGCCGGCCTGGTGGGTGGCTTGGGCGTGGCACCGGGCGCCAATATCGGCACGCAGGCTGCGGTCTTCGAGCCGGTCCATGGATCGGCGCCCAAGTATGCCGGAATGGACATCGCCGATCCGACCGCCCTCATCCTGTCCGGCGCCCTGATGCTGCGCCACCTCGGAGAGGTCGACGCCGCGGACCGTGTCGAGGGCGCCACTCGCGGAGTGATCAGCGACGGGACGGCGAGGCCTCGAGACCTGGGTGGTACGGCGGGCACGCGTGAGTTCGCCCGGGTCATCGCCGATCGAGTGGCCGGCGCCACCGTGCCCGCGGCCGGCTGAGCCTCCCCACCTGAGTGCGGCGCTACCTCGGGCTGCTCTTCCGCTATCGGGGACGCGAGGGCACCATCGCCTGGGCCTTTCATCGCATCAGCGGCGTCGGCGTCTGGCTGTTCGTCATCCTCCACGTCATAGACATCTATCTTATCGGCGGCAATCCCGCGGCGTATGACGAACTGCTGGCCTTCTACGCCAGCCCTGTCGGACGTGTCATGGAGGTCCTGCTGGGTGCGGCGTTGCTCTATCACGCTCTCAATGGGATGCGCATCATCATCATCGACCTGTGGCCGGCCATGACCGTGCATCATCGCAAGGTCTGGTGGGCCAACTGGATCATCTTCTTCGGCTTGGGCATACCGGGCGCGGCCATCATCCTGTTGCCGCTCTATCGCGATCAGCTGGATGGGCTTCTTCGTACGCTGGGGGTGAGCTGATGCGCGTCTCACCGCGTTCCTCGGGGCGGATCAAGCCGTCCGGTCGCGGCACGGAGGTCGCGATCTGGTACCTCATGCGGGTCACCGGCGTGCTGCTCTTCGTGATGGCCTTGGCTCATTTCAGCATCCTGCATTTCATCTGGGACCCGGCCGAGCAGACGTCGGAGTTCGTGACGCGGGAACGGTGGAACAACTTGTTCTGGCGGGCGTACGACTGGACGCTGCTGATGCTGGTCCTCTTCCATTCCTTCGTGGGCATGCGCACGGTGATCCTGGACTACATCCACGGCGCGCGGGCCCGCGTGATCATCATGTCCTCGATGTGGATCCTGGCCGGCATCCTGTTCGTGATCGGCAGCCTGGTGGTCTTCACCCTGCCGGGGCTCGAGACCTGACGGGGTGACCGACCGTCAGCCGCTCAGCCGTCAGATGGTCGCCCACGAATACGAGGCGGTCATCGTCGGCGCCGGCGGCGCTGGCCTGTACGCGGCCCTGGAGCTGGCGCGAACGGGAGTCAAGACGGCGGTGCTCACGAAGCTCTACCCCACGCGCTCACACACCGGCGCGGCACAGGGCGGCATCTGCGCGGCGCTCGGGAATCACGAGGAAGATCACTGGGAATGGCACATGTTCGACACCGTGAAGGGTGGCGACTACCTGGTGGATCAGGACGCCGCGGAGGTCCTGGCACGGGAGGCCATCGAGACGGTCATCGAGCTGGAGCACCTGGGCCTGCCCTTCAACCGGACGCGAGACGGCAAGATCGACCAGCGACGCTTCGGCGGCCACACCCGCAACTACGGGGAGGCGGCCGTCCGGCGCTCGTGCTTCGCGGCCGACCGCACCGGCCACATGATCCTCCAGACGCTGTACCAGCAGTGCATCAAGCATGGGGTGCGCTTCTTCGACGAGTACCACGTGGTCGACCTGCTCATCGACGGCGGCCTGACTCGCGGCGTGGTGGCCTATCGCATCGCCGATGGCGAGCTGCACGTCTTCCGCTCTGGAGCCGTGCTCTTGGCCACCGGCGGCTTCGGGCGCATCTTCCGGATCACCTCGAACGCACACGCCCTTACCGGCGACGGCGTGTCGCTGGCCTACCGGCGCGGCGTGCCCCTTGAGGACATGGAGTTCTATCAATTCCATCCGACCGGCATCGTGGGCATCGGCATCCTTCTCTCGGAGGCCGCGCGAGGGGAGGGTGGCTATCTGCGCAACGGAGACGGTGAGCGATTCATGGAACGTTACGCGCCCACGCTCATGGAGCTCGCGCCGCGCGACATGGTCAGCCGTGCCATCTACATGGAGATCCGCGAGGGACGCGGCGTCGAGGGCCAGGACTACGTGCACCTGGACCTGACCCATCTGGGGAAGGAGGTCATCGACTCCAAGCTGCCCGACATCACGGAATTCGCGCGGGTCTACCAGGGCATCGAGCCCATCACTCAGCCGGTGCCCATCACCCCCACGGCGCACTACGCCATGGGCGGCGTGCCCACGGACATCGAGGCGCGCGTGGTGGTCGACGAGCGCAACACGGTCCTGCCGGGTCTCTACGCCGCGGGCGAGTGTGCCTGCGTCAGCGTTCACGGGGCCAACCGCCTGAGCACCAACTCGCTCATCGACATCCTCGTATTCGGCCGGCGCGCCGGGCTGTCCATGGCGGCGGACGTGGCCGGCACCGGCCTGCCGGACGTGGCCCCCGACGCATCGGAGCCGGTGCGCGAGGAGCTGGAGGCTCTGCGCACGCGTGCTCACGGCGAGAACGTCGCCCACATCCGTGCCGAGCTGGCCGACGCGATGATGGAACGCTGCGGGGTCTTCCGGACGCAGGAAGGGCTGGACCGACTCACGGGCGACATCCGGGCTTTGCGCCAGCGCTACCGCAGCGCCGCCATCGACGATCGCGGCCGTGTCTACAACACGGACCTGCTGGAAGCGCGTGAGCTGGGCTACCTGCTCGACTGCGCCGAGGCGACCGTGGCCGCGGCTCGCGCCCGCACCGAAAGTCGCGGCGGCCACTATCGTGAGGATCACCCTGAACGCGACGACGGGGAATGGCTGAAGCACTCCCTCGTCTACAAGACCGACGGCGACCCGGAGATCCGCTACAAGCCCGTGACCATCACGCGCTTCCAGCCCAAGCCCCGCACCTACTAG
>JACCQX010000087.1 GCA_013813905.1 Chloroflexota bacterium | reverse complement strand
GTCCTCGTAGACCAGGCTGAGCGCGCCGCGCGGGCAGCCCTCGACGGCCTCTATGAGCCTGTCGAGCGGCACCCCGTCGGAATCGAACGGCTGGATGACAGGCTTGCCGTCCTCGTCGTGCACGAATACATCGGGCAACGTCTCGACGCACACGCCGAACGAGAAGCATTCGTCGCGGTCGACGACCACGCGCACCCGGTACGTCATGTGACGACCACGAGGGGCAGAGACAGGAATTCCCCGGGGATCCTCCTGCCATCGATGGAGTTCCACTCCAGTTCTGGGTCGCCATCAGGTCGGAAGTCGGGCACGACCCTCAGCAGCTCCTCCACGAAAGCTCGAGCCTCCAGCTTGCCGAGATGCGCTCCGATGCAGGTGTGCGGACCGTTGCCGAACGCCAGGTGATGGTTCGGGCGGCGGCTGAGATCGATCCGCCGCGGCGAGCCCGTCGTGTTCATCCTTGATGCGGCCACCACGACGAGTTCCTGGAGGTCGCGCTGCCGCTCCTCGAGAGCCTGTCGTTTCCCGGTCGCTGAGCCTCCTGCGGGCGACGCCCACCGACGAGGCTAGTGCCGGCGTCTATGCGCCCGCGAGCATCACACGGTAGCTGGCCGAGATCGCTGCGAGCCCGGCGTCCGAAGTAACACGAACTCGCAGGTGCCGTCGCTCGAATGACGACCGGTGTGTCATAGCAGCGACGCGTGACGTCGCGGTGGACTGCGAGAGTCCCACCACAGACCCGAGCAGGGCAGGGACGAGTGTCCGGTGACGTTCTCGGTGAGTGGAGGACCCCAGGATGACGAACGACTGCGAAGCGGACGGGCTGAACCTGAACGCCTCAGGACTGAACAAGGAGAAACGACCATGACATCCCGCCGCCTCGCCGTCATGGGCCTCGTCGCAATGCTGGCGGCCGGCTGCAGCGCGGCTTTCGCCCCGACCGCACCAGCGCCGACCTCAGGCATCGCCGAACCTCACACGGCAGAGCCCAGTCCCGGCTCAACCGTTGCCAACCCGCCGAGCTCAGGCGCTGCGGAACCGCGAACGGCAGAGCCCAGTCCCGGCATAACGCCTGCCGACCCACCGAGCACGGACCTTGGCGCTTCCGCCTGGAGTGTCAAGGCCGTCGGCGGCGGCGTGTGGATCCAGGTAGATCCGCCGGTCGACCAGCTGGTGAAGGTCGGTACCGAAACGGGCGAGCCAACGGTCATGATCGACGGCGGCCGTGGCATCGGCACGGATGGCGTTGAGGTCTGGGTCGCGCTCGGTCCAGACGGCCTGGCGAAGATCGATGCGGCAACAGGCGAGACGCTCTTGACTGTCCCGGCTGATGCGTCTTACGCGGCGCTCGGAAGCGGATCAGTGTGGGCCACACACGGGGACGGGATCGGGCGCTGGGACACGGCCACCGGCGAGCTGCTCGCCACCATCCCAGTAGATGTGACAGAGGTGACTGAGCTGCTCTTCGCGCACGACTCCGTCTGGATCACAGCCAAGGAAGACGCCGTCGTCCTCCGGATCGACCCTTCCTCCAACGAGGTCGTGGCGACGATCGAGACCGGCCTCGGTGCCCATGGACTGGCCGCCGAGGAAAACGCACTATGGGTCACCAACTACCGCGCCAATTCCGTCTCGCGCATCGATCCGGCCACCGATGAGGTCGTGGCGACCATCGCGGGTGTAGGGAGCGGGGTTGGGATCGCGGCTGCCGAGGGTGCCATCTGGGCGAGCGTCCAGGGAGTCGGCATTGCGCGAATCGACACCGCCACGGATGAGGCGCAACTGATCGTGGAGCTTCCCGGTCAGTGGAACTACGGTCTTGCCTACGACAGCGGTACGCTGTGGGTCACCAGCGTGGAGAGGGGCCTGGTCTACCGCATCGAGCTGGATCAACTCGACAGCTGAGCGCGCTCGAGTCACGAGCTACGATCGGCAGCAGGTGCCCGTTTCGACCAGCTGGTCGCCGCCGCCCATCGGCCGGACGGCCTTGACGCCGGCTCAGTCCGCGCGCAGGAACCTGATCCGCGAACCCTTGTCCAGCGCAGCGGCAAGGGTAGGCTCGCCCGAGACCTTCACGAAGCCGGCCGCCAGGTCGTCGGCGTCCTTCGAGAGCCTTGTCCTCTTCCGGGTCACGAAGTCGTCGTTCGTCGTCGCGAAGTATTCGATCGAGCTGCACTCGAACGGCGGCGCGAACGAGCAACCCTCGAGCGCATAGGCGAGGACGATGCGCGAGCCCTTGACGGCGATGCTCCGCGGGCTGAACGCCGCATCCTCGATCCCCCCGGCGACGGGGTCGACGCGACGGCTCGGCCCCCACGTCGCTCCACGGTCATGGCTGACGCGCGCCTTCACGCCGTTGTTGGAGGCTTGCCAGGCCACGGCCACGGTGTCACCTGCTGCGGCGATCACCGGTCGCGAGCCGGCCTTCGAGATCCGCTTCGTTCCCAGGTAGCTCACCGGAGCCAGCGCGCCGCTGCCGACGCTCCACCGATGGAGCACGATGGACGGCGCGAACCCGCCCGACGTGTGCTGCATCGAGACGAGGTAGGCGCGGTCGCTCACGCCCGCGAGCGCCGGTCCGACCCCGTAGTCCGAGGCGCGCCCCAGGTCGGTGCTGCCGCCCCGCTCGAAGGCCGCGCCGGTGTAGGTGTGCTTGACCATGATCCGGTCCCTGCCACCGACGCGCTGAAGCCAACCGACGAAGAGCCGCTCGCCGGCGCAGGCGACGTCGGGCTGGCTGACTCGCTGCCTGGAGAATTTGACCCCCAGGTCGACGAAGCCCCTCCCACCGACCTCACGCGTGGCGATCGCGATGAGATTGCCTTCGGCCAAGTTCTCCCGATAGGCGACGTACAGAGCGCCGCGGCAGATGTCAGCCTCCGCCTGCCGGCCCTTGCCCGCCACGAGCTCACGAGCGGCGAAGCTGTCACCGGCGTCAGTACTCGTGCGGACCCAGAGGCCTCCCGGCTCCCGCCATGCGACGGCGACTTTCCGACCACGGAAGTCGGCGTCCTGGAGCTGTGCGCCGCTCGTGTCCCTCAACTTCGTGCTGGTCCACGACCCGGAGGTGCCGTCCGCCGAGACGGCGACGCTGAAGCTGGCGATCATCGCCAGCGAGGCGACCGTGCCCCGTAATAGGTGACGCATCTGTCGTCCTCCTCTGGAACGGTCTCACCATCTCCGCACACCCGGAGCGAACGCAGTGCACGGTAGCCTCTCGCACCCATCGGACGCAAGGGGCGTGTGATGCGATCAACGTGGAAGAAGCGTGATGCGACGGTGCCCCGGATCAGGCGAGCGTGTCCTCGTCCCCGCTGAGCATCTCGTCCATCGACTCCTGGCCGCTGCCCTCTTCCCCCTCTGCGCCCGGTGCGGAGCCGCCGCCCGAGCCACCGCTGCCACTGCGGTTGGGATCGACCTCGTCGCCGGCGGCGGGGTTGGAACGAGCGGTGGCGCCGGTGACCACAGCCGGATCGACGTCGTCGTCCGCGGTGGGTTCGTGGCGCATGGCCGCATCATCGAGGTAGTCGTCCGCCGAGACGGGCGTTCCCGTGCCGCGCTGCTGGGTCGGGTCCTGCTCCATGGTGTCCTCCTTCAGCTCCGACTCTGTCATGACCGACCGCGTCCGGCCACGCTCTCCGAGCGCCATCGCTTACAGCTTCGTGTCGGCCCCTATACGCCTTTATGCCGGCTCATCGCCCGTCCCGACCTCAGACCCGGCAGAATGTCCCGATGCGAGTGCCGGCTCCCATAGTCCGCGCGCCCAGTTGATCGATCGCAACACCCCTTCCGACCCTCGGCTGCGGGAACGGCGGGGCGATCTGGTCGGCCGA
>JACCQX010000059.1 GCA_013813905.1 Chloroflexota bacterium | reverse complement strand
TGTACTCGTAGCCCGCCGCGGCCAGGTCATACGCCAGCGACGGTTCCCAGACGCGCTCCGCCAGCCAGGCGCCGCGGGGGCGGACACCGCACAGCCGCTCCACCTCGTCGGCCATGCGCGAGAGCTGTGCCAAGCGGTCCGCGTCCGGCAACGCCACGAGGATGGGCTCATACCAGCCGCCGCCCAGGAGCTCGGCCTGGCCGCGACGTACCAGGGCGGCGATACGTGCCGGCGCCTCGGGCTGGTTGGCGGCCAGCCACTCGAGCAGCGGCCCCGTGTAGTGAAGCCCGACACGGACGCTGGGATGCCGCTCCAGGGCCGCGATCATGGGGCCGTAGGCACGCTCCCAGAGCTCCTCGATGACCCACCCGAAGTTGCCCACCGGCTGGTGGTTGTGAAAGACGAGTGCAAGCGAGATCCGGTCGCCCATCGTTCCTCTGCGCGGCTGTTCTTCGAAGCGACGTGGTCGCCGGTTCAGTCGGCCAGCGCCGCCAGCGCCGCTTCGCTTTCGGCGCTCTCCTCACGTGCGGCGGGCAGATAGAGCTGCTCGGTGTAGTCCGCCAGCATGCGGGTCGTTGAGAAGCGCCACATGGTGGAGGCCACCGAGCGGCGCATCTGCGCCAGCCAGCGTCGCGGGATGCCGTCCGCACCACGCTCGTAGTAGGCCGGCACGATCTCCTCCTCCAGGAGGCGGTAGAGGTCCTGGGCGTCGGCCCAGTCCTGGGTGCCTTCGTCGGCGGCCGCGCTCCGCCCGCCGATGGCCCAGCCGTTGTCGCCCACGAAGCCCTCGTCCCACCAGCCATCCAGCACGGAGGCGTTGACCGCCCCGTTCATGGCCGCCTTCATGCCGCTCGTGCCCGAGGCCTCCAGTGGGCGGCGGGGAGTGTTCAGCCAGACATCGGCACCCTGCACCAGGTACCGCGCGATGCGGATGTCGTAGTCCTCCAGGACATGGACGCGACCGGCCAGCCGTGCCTGGCGACTGCGCGCGAAGATGTCCTGGATCACGCGTTGACCGGGACGGTCCGCGGGGTGAGCCTTGCCGGCGAACACGATCTGCACCGGCTGCTCCGGATCATGGAGCAGCCGCGCCAGGCGCTCCTCGTCCGCGAACAGCAGGGCCGCGCGCTTGTACGTGGCGAAGCGCCGAGCGAAGCCGATGGTCAGCACGTCCGGATCGAGGGCCTCGGCCAGTCGCGCCAGGGTCGCCGGTGGCTCGCCGTGACGGGCGAACTGGTTGAGCAGCCTGCCCCGCGCGAAGTAGGCCAGCTCCAGCTTCTGGCGCTGATGGGCCTCCCACAAACGCTCGTCCTCGATGCGCTCGAGACGCTCCCAGAAGCGGTCGTTGGGCAGGTCGGCGTCGAAGGTGTCCAGCTCCACGCCCAGTCGGGCATAGAGGTCGCGGACCGGCCGGCCCAGCCAGCTGGGCGCATGCACGCCGTTGGTGATGCCCAGGATGGGCTTGTCGACCACGGCCGACCAGGTCGCGTTGGCCGTCTCGGCATGGAGCCGGCTGACCGCGTTGGCGCCGCTGGTGAGGCGCAGGGAGAAGGCCGTCATATCGAATTGCCCGGGGTCGTCATCCACGCCGCGACCCATCTCCAGGATACGTTCCAGATCCAGGTCCACGCCAGAGGTCACGGGGGCCGCCGTGCGCCGCACCAGGTCCGTGTCGAAGCGCTCGTTGCCGGCCGAGACCGGCGTGTGGATGGTGAACACCGACCCGCTGCGGACACGGGCGAAGGCCTCCTCGAGCGAGAGGCCGTCGGCCACGAGTTCCCGCGTCTGCTCCACCAGCATGAAGGCCGAGTGGCCTTCGTTGAGGTGCCATGCGGCGGGCGTGATGCGCAGGGCGCGCAGCGCGCGCACGCCGCCGATGCCCAGCACCAGCTCCTGGTGTAGCCGCATCTCGCGGCCGCGCACGTAGAGGATGTGGCTGATGGGCCGGTCCTCCACGGGATTTTCCGGCCGGTCCGTGTCGAGCAAGAGGAGCGGCACGCGGCCCACGCGCGCCAGCCACACGCCGACCTGCACAGTACGCCCGGGCAGCTCCACGGGGACGGTCAGCGGCTCACCGGCCTGACCGGCCACGCACTGGAGAGGCAGGCGCTGGGGGTCGTAGTCGGGATAGGCGTGCTCCTGGTGACCGTCCGCATCGATGGTCTGGCGGAAATAGCCGTGGCGATAGAGCAGCCCCACGGCCATGAAGGGCAGTGCCATGTCGGAAGCGGCCTTGCAGTGGTCGCCGGCCAGCACGCCGAGGCCGCCGGAGTAGATGCCCAACGACTCGTGGATGCCGAACTCGGCACAGAAGTAGGCCACCGGGCCGGTCAGCTGTCCCGGGTGGTGGCGCTCCAGCCAGGAGCCGCGACCGGCTGCCATGTAGGCGTCGAACGCGGAGAGCTGCGAGCGGTACTCCACCATGAAGTCCGGGTCGTCCAGTAGCTCGGACCAGTCGCGCTGCACCTGGAGCAGCGGCACCGGATTGCGGTGACGCTGCCAGAGGTTGCGGTCGATGCGCGCGAACAGTGCCCGCAGGCCCGGGTGCCACGACCAGTACAGGTTGTAAGCCAGTCGGTGGAGTCCCTCCAGCTGTGCCGGAAGGCGCAGCGGCACGGTCGGGATGGTGGGGATCTCTGGGCTGAAGGGCACGACGCGGCATCCTACACGAGCGGACTTCAGGAGGACTGCACCGC
>JACCQX010000036.1 GCA_013813905.1 Chloroflexota bacterium | reverse complement strand
TCATCCTGGACGGTCCCGGCGAATACGAGGTGCATGAGGTCCTCATCAACGGCGTGCGGACCTTCCGGGACGACGACAAGGGTCGCCAGCGTGGTCTGAACACCTGCTTCGTGTACGAGCTCGACGGTCTGCACGTGGCCCACCTGGGCGACATCGGACATATCCTCGACGAGGACGGTCTAGGCGAGATCGGATCGGCGGACATCGTCTGCGTGCCCATCGGCTCGGCGCTCACGGCGGCCAAGGCGGCCGAGGTAGCCACCCAGGTCGATGCGCGGCTGATCGTGCCGATGCTCGTGGGCGACGGAGAGGCCGCGCGGGGAGCGCTGGATCGCTTCATGCACGAGATGAGCGTCAGCCATCCGACGCCGGTGCCCAGGCTGAGCGTCACGATCTCCACGGTTCCCGCGGAGACAACGGTCGTGATCCTGGAGTCACGCAGCAGGGTCTAGCCAGCTTGCCCCATGCCGGGCCCGAGCACTCGGCCCGCGCCGTGGACGTGGCGCCCCGACTTCACGACGTGTCGCACCAGGTCGGCCCCCAGCCAGTAGGGGATCAGCTCGTGGCGGGGCACGTCCCAGACCACGAGGTCGCCGGCACGGCCCTTCACCAGCGATCCGTGAGTCGCTCCCAGGCCCACCGCATGGGCCGCGTTCACCGTCGCGGCGACCAGAGCCTCCGTGGCGGAGAGGCCCAGCTGGATGGTGGCCATGGCCATGGCGACCTGGAGGTTGGGCATCGGCGAGGTGCCCGGATTGAAGTCCGTGCCCAGGGCGACCGGGACACCGTGCTCGATGAGAGCGCGCGCGGGCGCGTGGCGCTGGGCCATGAGGTAGAAGGTCGTCGCGGGCAGGAGGGTCGCCACCACCGGATGGCCCTCATCCGCTGCTCGCGCCAGCGCCGCGATGCCTTCTCCGGAGACCGCGGCGAGGTGATCGGCGGAGAGGGCGCCGATCTCGGCCGCCAGCGAGGCGCCGCCGGAATCGTGCAGCTCGTCGGCGTGGAGTCGCGCGGCGAGCCCGTGATCCCGTGCCGCCTGTAGGATGCGGCGCGACCGGTCCACGTCGAAGACGCCGCGTTCGCAGAAGACGTCACAGGAACGCGCGATGCCCTGCTCCGCGACGGCCGGCAGTTGTCGCTGGACGATGTCCTGCACGTACGCGTCCACTCGTCCGGCGAACTCCAGCGGGACCGCATGTGCGCCCAGGAACGTGGGCACGAGCTCCAACGGGCCCTCGGCGTCGAGCTGCTGGTAGACCTCCAGCAGGCGCAACTCCGTCTCCAGGTCGAGTCCGTAGCCCGACTTGGCCTCCGCCGTGGTCACGCCGTGACGCAGCATCTCGACGCTCCAACGGCGAGCGTCGGCGAGCAGCGCCTCGGAACTCGCCGCGCGCGTCCGCTCCACCGTGGAGAGGATCCCGCCGCCAGCTGCCAGGATGTCCAGATACCCAGCGCCTTCCTGGCGCAGGCGCAGCTCGGTCTCGCGAGTGCCGGCAAAGGCCAGGTGCGTGTGCGCGTCGATGAGGCCGGGAGTGATCGTCCCGCCCCCTGCTTGGAGAAGCGCCATGTCCGCTGGATCGAGACCCAGCCCGACCAGTCGCGCGTGCACTTCGGGCTCGGGACCCACTGTAGCCACCCGACCCTCCAGCACCGCCACCGCGAGCCGCCCGGCCCCGCCGGCTCGCAGCACGGACGCGTCGCTCTGGGCGGAGCCGCGTCGCAGTCCGCCGGCCAGCGTGGCTATCTCCGCTGCACCCGTGACGAGCAGGTCCGCCGGGCGTTGGTCAGGCGTCGCCATCGCCCTCCGCACGCGCCAGGCGCACCTCCAGCGCCTTGGTCGGCTGGAAGTCTCGTATCCGCAGCCAGGCCGCCGCTTCGGTTATCCGTGTCGCATCCGATCCGCCGGCCGGGATCCCGATGTGATCGGCTACCTCGGTCAGCGCGGCGAGGGGCGCCAGACCGATGAGCTCCGACTCGCGCAGCTCCACGCCCTCTGCCGCGGCCAGGTCGCGCACCGTTTCCCAGACCTGCCAGAGCGGCGTGATCTCGTGATCGAGGAGGTTCATCGAGACCTGGGCACAGCGCAGGCCCGCCAGGTACAGGCCCAGTGCCTGCACTCGCGGGAGGCCGCCGCCCTTCTCGCGCACCGCGCCGGCGATCCGCTTGGCGACGCCCAGGTCCTCCGAGGCCAGGTTGATGTTGTAGGCGATGAGGAAGGGCCGCGCTCCCACCGCCACGGCGCCACCAGTGGGGTGCAGCCGCTTGGGTCCGAAGTCCGGCGCCCGCTCCGGATCCTCCCGGATGAGAGCCTTCAGCCCCTCGTACTGCGGCCGCCGGACGTCGGCCAGCACGCGCCGCTCCGGTCTTGTCGCCGCCATGGCGTACAGATAGACCGGCAGCTCGAAGCGCTCCGCGATGCGCTCCCCGAACTCGCCGGCCAGCGCGACCGCCTCGTCCAGCGAGGTCTCGCCTAGAGGCACGAAAGGGATGACATCGACGGCACCCATGCGCGGGTGCTGCCCGGTGTGGGCGTCCATGTCGATGCGGGCGAGGGCGATGCTCAGCAGGCGCTCCATCGCGTCGGTCACGGGGCGCGGCGGGCCGGCGAAGGTGAGCACGCTCCGGTTGTGGTCGCGGTCAGAGGTGCGGTCCAGGAGGTGCAGTTCGCCACTTTCCGAGACCGCGGCAGCCAGCGCGTCCACCACCTCGGTCCGGCGGCCCTCGCTGAAATTGGGCACGCACTCGATGAGTCGTCGCATCGCGGGCTAGTGTACGGGCGGCTCGACCGTCTCCAGCGTCTCGTTGGCCGGGGGCGCGTGATGATCTTCCGGCGCGGACCGGAGAGGACCTCCCGGCGGAGGCTGCTCGCGCTGATCGTCCGGCGGCTTGGCGCGGCCCGCAAGGGCGCCCTCCCTGTGCCCGGAGCCCGTCGGGGCGGCGATGCCCAACGAGGGCGCGAAGGCCACGGTCTCGACATCGCGCAAGCGCAGTTCCACCCGGTCGCCGATGGCCAGCCGGCGGACCTGGCCACCGGCCTCCACCCAGACGCGCTGACCGTCCGGCGCGCGCACTTCCAGGAGGATCTCCGAGCCCGAGAACTGCCGCGCGATGACCTGCCAGGCCTGAGCCGAGACTGGTCCATCCGGCGCCTCCCGGACCAGGAAGTGCTCCGGGCGCAGCAGCGACAGGGCGCGTCCCTCCGGACGCCGGTCGGGGGCACCGATGAGCGTCACGGGTCCCAAACGCGTCTGCGCGATGCCCCCGCGACACTCGGCGGGGAGCAGGTTCGCGACACCCACGAAGGTCGCCACGAACGGGGTGCGTGGCTCGGCGTAGATGACCTCCGGCGCCGCGACCTGCTCGATCCGGCCGCGCGCCATGACCGCGACGCGATCGGCGATGGTCAAGGCCTCGCCCTGGTCATGCGTCACGAAGATGGCGCTCTGGTGCGCATCACGCAGGATCTGGCGCAACTCCGCCCGGAGTTGCGTGCGCAGCGCCTGATCGAGATTGGAGAACGGCTCGTCGAGCAGGATGACGTCCGGTCGTGGCGCCAGGGCACGGGCGATGGCGACACGCTGCTGCATGCCCCCCGACAGCTCGTGCGGCATCCGCCGCTCGTCCCCGCGCAATCCGACCAGCTCCAGGAGCTCGTCCACGCGCACATCCCGATCAGGGTCGCGCCGGATGCCATAGGCCACGTTCTGCCGCACGGAGAGATGCGGGAACAGGGCGAAGTCCTGGAACACCACCCCGACGCGGCGGCGCTCCGGCGGCACGCTCGCGCCCGGCGAGGCGACCCGGCGGCCGCCCACCTCGACCGTTCCGGCATCCGGCCGCTCGAAGCCAGCGATCAGCCGCAGCGCTGTCGTCTTGCCGCAGCCGGACGGCCCAAGCAGGGCCAGCATCGAGCCGGACGGGAGTTCCAGGTCGAAGTGGTCGAGTGCCGTGATATGCCCGAAGCGCTTCTCCACGCCGGACAGGCGCACCGCGACGTGAGCGTCCGCGGAGATGCCGCCCGCGCTCACGGAGAGTGCTCCCCGTCGCGCAGCAGGAGCGCCACGGAGGCCAGCGAGATGAGCATCAGCACCGCCGCTGGTGCCGCCGCCCGCGCGAAGAAGCCACCATTGGCAGCACCCCACACCTGGGTGGCCAGCGTGCCGAAGCCGGTAGGTGCCACGAGCAGCGTCAGGGGCAGCTCCTTGATCGTGCTGAGGAATACGAGAGCCGCTCCGGCCAACAGGCCAGGCCGCAACAGCGGCAGGGTGATGGTACGCAGCACCTCCCAAGGTGAGCGGCCCAGAGAACGAGCCGCTTCCGGGACGTGCGGCCCGATCAACATGAGCGCGCTGCGCGTGGTGCCGGCGGCCTGGGGCAGGAAGCGCACCGCGTAGGCCAGCACCAGCAGGGTCAGCGTCTGGTACAAGAAGGGCACCACATTGAGGCTGAAGAAGACGAGCGCCAGGGCGAGCGCGATGCCGGGCACGGCATAGGCGCCGTAGAGAAGGCGCTCCGCCATCGAAGCCAAGCGGCCGGGATAGCGAACCACCAGAAAGGCTACGGGCAGGGCGAGGATCCCCGCCACCAGCGCCGCCGCCCCAGCCGCCACGAGTGAATCGCCGATGGGGTCCGCCACCAAGCGCAGCGGCTCGCCCTGCGCCAGACCGCGCACCAGCCAGTAGGCGATGGTGCCTGCCGGCAGGACCAGGGACAGGCCGGTGACCGTCCCGCAGAAGGCCAGCGCGGCCCAGCGCCAGCGCCCCAGCGGAACCACGCGCGCGGCGCGGCGTGCGCCATGCGGCACTCGCAGGGCGGCGCGTCGCCTGACTCGTGCCTCCGCCCACACGAGGGCGAAGGCCGCCGCCACCAGGAGCAGCGCCAGAGCGGCAGCCCCCGAACGATCGAAGGAGGAGCGGTACTGGACATGGATGGCGCGCGCGAACGAGTCGAAGCGGAGGATGGACACAGCCCCGAAGTCGGAGATGGCGTAAAGCGCGGCGAGCAGCGCGCCAGTGCCGATGGCCGGTGCGAGCAGTGGCAGCGTCACCCGGCGAAAGGCCGTGCCGAAGCCGTCCCCGAGCGATCGTGCAGCTTCTTCCAGGGCGGGATCGGCCCGCATGAGCGTCGCTCGCGTGGTCAGCAGGACGTAGGGATAGGTGGCCAGCGTGAGGACCAGCAAGGCGCCCGGCAAGCCGTAGATGCTGGGCAGCCCCTCCACGCCGAGTGACTGCAGGGTGCCACTCAGCACGCCGCGCGGACCCAAGCCGGCGATGAGCGCGAAGGCCAGCACGTAGGAGGGCACGGCCAGCGGGGCGACCGTGAGCACCGTCCAGGCGCGACGGCCGGGCAGATCGGTGCGGGTCGTGAGCCAGGCCAAGGGCACTCCCAGCACTGTGGCGCCAAGCCCGACGCCCGCCGCCAGCGCGACGCTCGAGGTGAGCAGCTCGAGCGTGCGGGGCCGCGCGATGAGCTCCAGGGCGCGCTCGTCGGCGCCCAAGGCCCGGATGACGAGATAGGCCAGAGGCAGTATGGCCAGGACGCCGATGGTCGCCACCGCCGCCAGCAGTGGGAGTGGCGGCCGCCTTGTGCTGACCGATGCGACGGGCAAGCGGCGCAAGACCGCCGGCAGAGCCACGTGCCCGCCGCGTGCCTGGTCCTGGGCCACGGCTAGACCCGGTCCACGGCTAGTCCAGGGCTCCTGTCTCGCGCATCAGCTCGACCGTGCCCTGGAGGTCCGCCAGCGAGTTGAGGTCGATCTCGGGCGACTCGATCTCGGCGAGCGTGGGGAGTCGCGGATCGGCGGCGATGCCGTCCAGGAGGGGGAACTCGTAGGTCTCCTCGGAGAAGTACGTTTGAGCGTCCTCCGACACCAGGTAGTCGACGAACCGCGCGGCAGCGTCGGCCCGTTCGCTGTCGGCCAGGATGCCGGCGCCGGCCACGTTCACCAGCGAGCCCAGGTCGCCGCCGGGCAGGAAGTGGTTGGCGACCGGGTACTCGGGACCATTCTCGGCGAGGAGCCGCATCAGGTAGTAGTGGTTGACCAGGGCGACGTCGACCTCGCCCGCGGCGACGCCCTCGACGGCCCCCGTGTTGTTGGGGTAGACCACCGGGTCATTGGCCACGATGCCCTCCAGCCACGCCCGCGCAGCGTCCTCTCCCTCCAACTGGCGGAAGGCGGTCACGAAGGCCTGCAGCGAGGCATTGGTGGGCGCCCAGCCGCTGCGGCCGGCCCAGGTCGGGTCGGTCAGCTCGGTGATCGAAGCGGGCAGATCGTCCTCCGACAGCCGCTCCGTGGAATAGGCCAGCACCCGCGCACGCCCGCTGACCCCGACCCAGCGCCCCTCGTCGTCTCGGAAACGGGCATCGACCCGGTCGAGCACCGTCGCGTCGAGCGGCGCCAGCAGTCCTGCCGCCGCGACCGCCCCGAGCGCTCCAGCGTCCTGGGCAAAGAAGACGTCCGCTCGGACGTCACCGGCCTCGCCCTCCTCCAGGATGATCGAGGCCAGTTCCGCCGTATCGCCATAGCGAGCTTCGATGTCGATACCTGACTCGGCCTCGAACCGCTCGATGAGCGGCGCCACGAGCTCCTCTTCGCGGCCAGAGTAGACGGTCAGCGTGGTGCTGGAAACGTCCGGTGAGGTGACCGCGCCGGAGGAGGCCGTAGGCGACGCGCCGGTACCCGGGGCCAGGACGGGCGGCGCCCCGGCATTGCACGCCGCCAGCACAGCGGCAGCCACCATCCCGGATGCGACTCGAGCCGCGTGAGAACGCCAACGCGTCGCGAATACGGCACGCTCCATGTCTTCCTCCTTCGTATCCTGAGCGACCAGGTCAGATTTGCGAGGCGCAGCGTAGCGCCACCTGATGGTTCGGTCAAGCCGCCTTGCACGCGGGGGTCAGGGACCCTTGAGGGCGACCGGGTCGTACCATGGCGCCATGAACCGGCGGCGCGATGACGGGACACCAGCGGAGCTCTCCGAGGCGAGTCAGGGTTACCTGCTGGCCCTGCGCTGGATGACCGGGAGCGGTGGTCCGGCCATGACCGCCTCCCTCGCGCGCAAGCTGGGTGTCACCACGCAAGCTGCGTCGGAGATGGTGGGTCGGCTGGCCCATGACGGCCTGGTGTCAGTGTCACCCGAGCGCTCCCTGGCGCTGACCGCCGCCGGCCTCGCCGCGGCCGACACGATCTTCCGCCGCCATGCCCTGCTGGAGTGGCTGCTCACCCGTGTCGTCGGGCTGGGCTGGGCCGAATCGGATGAGGAAGCGGCGCGGCTGCAGAGTGCCATCTCACCACGCGTGGAAGCCGGCATCGCACGCCTGCTGGGCGATCCACCGACGTGTCCCCATGGCAATCCCATCGACGCCGCGGCGGCCAGGAGCCGGCCCCCGGGCATCCGCCTGAGCGAGGTGTCGGCGGGGGAAGAGGTGACCATCTACCGCATCACGGAGGAGGCCGAGGAGGACGCCGATCTGCTGGTCTACCTCGAGCGCGCGGGTCTCACGCCGGGTGCCTCGGCGCGGGTCGTGGAGGCGTCGACGTCCCGGGACTCCGTGAGCCTCGAGGGACCCCGGGGCCGGACGACCATGGGCCTCCGCCCCGCCGCGCTCATCCGCGTTCTGCCGGGCCGGGCTGATCCCAGTCTGTTCCACCACGTACCGGATGCCGTGACGCGACTATACGAGGCTGGGTAACTCTAAGTAAGCCGTGGTTTCACTATATCAAGGTGGGTATTGACATAATGTAGGTGCGCGGTCACAATTCCTTTCGACAGGCCTGCACCGGGGCCGTCGAATGGAGGCCACCTACGATGTTCGACCACCGCTGGCTCACTCCCGACCATGCAGCGCTCCGCCGCAAGAGCCGTCCGACCGAGCGTCGGACGCACCCGCGCTGGTCGGAGCCGGCGCCCAAGGGCGGCCGGCGCCGCGTCGACGAGACGCGTTGATCGATGGCTCATGACGTCATCGCGACCTGCCCCGTCTGCCAGCACGAGCTGAGCGTCACCCGGCTGCACTGCGGGGAGTGCGGCACCACCCTGGAAGGCGACTTCAGCGTGGGAAGGTTCGGACGGCTCTCGCGGGAACAGCTATCCCTGCTGGAGAGCTTCCTGAGGTCTCGCGGCAACCTGCGCGAGATGGAGCGTGAGCTCGGCCTTTCCTATCCGACCGTACGGAGTCGAGTGGACGCGCTGGTGCGAGCCCTCGGCCTGGGCGGTGCGGAGGCTGGATCAGAGGAGCCGAGCGCAGCGGTGGGAAGGACCGCCGGAGCCGACCCTGAGGCGCGACGCTCGATCCTGGAGCGACTCGCCCGCCGCGAGATCGGCGCAGAAGAGGCCGCCGCGGCGCTGCGTGCCCGTGGTGTGGAGGGCGGGAGCGATGTCGCAGGCTAACGAGGAGACGATCACCCACCGCATCGGCGAGGAGGGCGTACTCGTCCTTCGCAGCGTATCGGGCAGCGTGCGCGTACGAGGTATCGACGGTGACGAGGC
>JACCQX010000028.1 GCA_013813905.1 Chloroflexota bacterium | reverse complement strand
GTGGCCAGCTCGAAGGCCGAGTTCTGCTTGCCCACGATGAACAGTCGCTTGCCGGCGTACGTGGCGGCCGGCCGCGTCTCGGCGTAATGCGCGATCGCCTCGAAACCTGGCGTAGGCGGCTTCCAGGGTTCCGCCACACCCACGGCCAGGATCGCCGCACGGCAGCGGTACTCGCCATCGCTCGTGACCAGCACGAACCGATCGCCCTCCCGCCGGGTGCTCTCCCAGCGACAATCCTGGCGCACACGCACGCCCGCCCGCTGCGCGAAGGTCAGGATGGCCTGCTCCATCTCTGGCCGAGAGGGGAAGTCGGATGTGCCATCCATGATGGGCGGCATGACCGCACGCAAGCCTGGCTCGTCGCTGACCAGGCTGTTCAGGTCGTACCACTCGTACTCCCGACTGTGGTGTGGGTACGGCGCGTGTGGTTTGGTCCAGGAAAGCAGGCGCTGGAAGAAGGGAAACCGACGGAACATGCCGCCCGGTGCTGGATCGGCCGAGATCAGGGCATGCCGGATGCCCAGGCCTGACAGGCAGTGGCTGGCTTGGACGCCGCCCGGCCCGCTGCCCACCACCACGACGGGGTAGTCGCCGGGCGGATACGGTCTCCCGTCGGCGCCATGGACGATGGACCCTGCCATCTCGGTCAACCCTGCCAGCGGTTGGCGTTGCGCAGGCGGCGTGCCACTGTCTGAAGCATGCGGTACATCACCGCCGGATGGCGCTCCAGGAACTCCCTGAGGTCGCGGTCAGCGAGGTGCAGCACTCGCAGCGGGCCCAGCGCGACGACGTCGGCCACGGGCGGCTCTGCCAGCAGCAGCGACATCTCACCGAAGAAGTCGCCCTTGCCCAGACGCGCGCGGTCCTGCCCGTCGATGCGGATGGCGACCTGCCCCTCCAGAATCACGTAGAAGCCGCTTCCCGTGAACCCCTGGCGCAGGATGCGCTGGTCGGCGGGGTATGACTCCTCGCTGAAGGTGTGCGCCGCCTCGGCCAGCTGGGCTGGGCCGAGGTCGCTGAACAGCGTCAATCCGGCCAGGGCGTCGACCTGCTCGTCCTGATCCAGCGTGCTTCTCCTCGTTGTGTGACCGCCAAGGCGTGGACTCGAACCATAGCAAGGACGGCTCGCCGCAGCGTCCCCGCATAGGACGAATGCACTATTGCCCGGCGGAGGTGTTCCGGTACGCTGGCACCACTCGGTCCTCGTGCGTCTAGCCGTGACGGTACCGGACCGCGTGGGAGGGAATCGATGTTCCGACTGCGCCGTCCTGCCGCATCGTTGGCGATCTGCCTCGCCATGGCCGCCCTGCTCCTCCCCGTTGGGGTGGTGGCGGGCTCTGCCGATGACCTGCTGCCGGATCTGCGCATGGCCAAGCCCAGTGAGATCCGACTGGACACCGACGGAGCCGGACGACGGCTGCTGCGCTTCTCGGCGCTGATCATCAACGCGGGCCAGGGGCCTCTCCTGGTCCGCGGCAAGCGCGACTGTGCCACCAGCGAGTGTCCCAAGATGACCACCGTCCAGCGCATCAGGCAGACCGACGGCTCCTGGCGCGGCGTGCCCACCGCGCGAGCCGGCAAGTTCGATGTGGGTGACGGGCACAACCACTGGCACGTGATGCGCTTCCAGCGCTACGAACTGTTCGAACTCGAGCCGCCGCCCGAGGTTCCCGGCGTGGCTCTGCGTGGCGCCAAGACCGGCTTCTGCTTCTTCGACACGAGCGCGCGCCAGCTGGACCTGCCGGGCGCTCCCCAGCAACGGGTGTTCTACGAGCCGGGCTGCGGTCGCTCGGACTCGATATCCTTCCGCATGGGTCTCTCCGTGGGCTGGGGCGACTATTACGGCTGGAGTCTCCCACGCCAGTGGATCGACACCTCAGGCATCGGGGACGGGCGCTATCTGCTCTGCTCGACGGCCAACGCACAGGGTGATTGGCTGGAGACGGATACCTCCAACAACCAGTCCTGGGCGGAGATCCGGCTGGTCGATAACGGCGCGGGCGCGGACACGGTGGAGGTGTTGAGGACCGGACGGTCGGCCTGCGGGAGCCAGCTGCTCGTATCGAGGGATCGCGCGCTAGTCGCCGGGATGGGCTCCGTGCCGGACCTGGAAGCTCGTGAGACCGCCGCGGGCGGGACGCCGCTGCACCTCGACTCGTAGTACGGACGCAGCGGGAGGCCCTTGCCGGACCGCGTTCTCGAACACATCGAGTGATGCGCGGTCGCCCTCGGCCACCACGGAAACGGCACCATCGGCGCGATTAGCCACCCATCCGGCAAGCCCCAGGCTCTGGGCGGCACGGGCGACATGTTCCCGAAAACCAACTCCTTGCACCCGTCCGTGCACGGTCGCCTCGAGTCGCTCGCGTCGCTCCTGTGGCTGGTTCTCCAGACGTTTCGCCTGGTCCATCAGGCCGCGCGATCGGCGTGGGGCCAGGCCAGCACGAGCGCATCCAGGGTGAGCTCTGGATTGGCGTACGCCTCGATGGCCGCGATCAGCCCGTCCAGCCGCGCCAGGAAGCGCAACAGCGGCGCCTCGTCGATGCCCGCCGACGCCGCACGAAGGTCCTCCAAGAGGTCCATGTGACGCACCTGGGCAGCTCCACCGCGACAGACGACGGCCAGGTCACGGCCCACCTCTCGCCAGGTGAGCAGCACTCGGATGGTTGCCCGTCGCCGCTCGGCAGGAGCCGTCCGTCCGCCTGGGCCACTCCTCGGCCCCGGTGCTCGGGCGGGCGCCGAGCGTCTCGCGCGACTCTGCGTGGTCCGAGCATCGTCCGTGGTCGCGGCACCATCCGCTTGGCTCGACCCGGTTGGCTCCGTGGCGCTCGGCTCCGACGTTGCGCCGCGGATGGCAGCATCCAGGACCGCCGCATCGGCCAGCAGATCGCTCACCAGGGCCAACCGGCGGCGGCGATCAGCGTGCGTCAGCTCCAGCAGCGAGCGCGCCAGGCGGCCGGCGGCCAGGACCGAGTCGGGGTCGCCCGCCAGACCGATGGCCATGCCGGGACGGCCCGCGCTGGCGCGGGCCACGGCGCTGGCCCTTGACGCGTCGAGCAGTCCCCGCTCCACCAGAAGGGCGGCCACAGCCACGTCTGGCACGGGGCCCATCCTCAAGCGCGCGGCGCGACTAGCCACGGTGGGCAGGAGCGCTGCGGGGTCGTCCGCGGCCAGGATGATGCAAGCGAAGCCCACCGGCTCCTCCAGCGTCTTGAGCAACGCGTTCTGCGCGTCGGGATTCAGCCGATGAGCGGCCTCGATGATGGCCACCCGCCAGCGACCCTCCATAGGCAGGAGCGAGAGATCGGCGCTCAGGCGCTGTACCTGCGCCAGCCGGATCTGTTCACCGGCACCCTCCGGCGCGAGCCGGTGAAGGTCGGGGTGATTGCCGTGCTCCACCTTGCGGCACCCGGGGCAGACCCGGCACGGCCGGGCCGAAGGTTCGTCATCGAGGCACAGCAGACCCGCTGCCAGATCCAGCGCCAGCGTCGTCTTCCCGATGCCGCCCGAGCCGACCAGCAGGAGGGCATGCGGTGGACGTTGTCGGGCGATGGCTTGGGCCACGGCCGTGACCGCCGCCGGGTGCCCGCGCGTGCGGAAGCCGGCCGCCGGTCCAGCGGTCGCCGAACGACCATTCATCTCTCGACCAGATCCCGTGGAGCGGCTCGAGCCGCTCAGGCCTGGGGCGTGCCGGTGTCCTCAGGCTCGCCCGACCCGGTGCCTTCAGCTGCGCCGGTGCCGGGGGCCTTCCGAGTGGCCCTCTTACGAGGCTTCGGCGCATCCTCAGCCGGCGTCTCGCCCTGAGCGGTGGGCGAGCTGTCGGCCGCGGCAGCACTGACCTTGCGAGTGGCCCGACGCTTGGGTGCCGGCTGGGCCGCTTCCGGCTCACCGTCAGCCGTAGCCCCCTGGGCCGGTTCGGATCCGGCCGTGGCCGTGCGGCGAGCACGTGTCGCCCGAGGACGCGCGGGAGATGTCTCGGCTTCCTGCTGCGGACCGGCGGAAGCCGTATCGGCTGCCTGTCCAGCACGGGGAGCCGCCTCCGCTCCTGCCTCGCCCTCGTCCGCCTCAGAGGCGGCGCGGGCTGACGCAGCCGAGCCTCGGGACGTCGTGCGCGGTGCACGCTTCCGGGCGGGGGTCGCTGTCGGAGCTTCCTGAACCTGCTGCCCCTGCTGCGGCTCTTCCGCCAGCGGCCCGGTCGCTTCCGTCGGTCCGGTCGCCTCGGCCGAAGCCCGCCCTTGGCTGGGGGCCTGCGTCTCGTTCGCCGATCGCTCGCTGGATGGCTCAGGCCGGCCGGAACGCCGAGCAAGCTCGGCCCTCAAGAGCGCCTGGACCTCAGCCGGGACCTCGCTCCACGGCTCTGCGTCCTGCGCGGGCCGCGGTGCCTGCTGCGCTTGGCGAGAAGGTTGCTGCTGAGCTGGCTCCCGCATCGGCGGCCGGCCCTGCCGGTTGGGCGCCGGGAGACGCTGCTCACGGCCTCGCTGCCGGTCGGGCGGTCGCGACATGTTGCTGCCCATGTTGCCGGCCGCGGCGCCGCCCCCACCGAACGAAGAGACGCCGCTGCGTCCGAAGCGCTCACGGTCGAGTGCGGTGCGATAGGAGCCGCCGCCACGTCCGCCCCGATTGCCCCCACCGCCGACGCTGCGACCGCCGCGATTGCGCTGCTGCTGCTGACGCCGCTCGGCGAGCAGGTACTCGGGGATCTCCGGTTCCTCGAGATCCTCCTCGTCCTGGGCCAGCGACGTGCCCGTGAGGGGCGCCGCGGGGACGCCCAGCTGGGTGTCCCAAACCGACCCGAAGGTGGAGTGCTGCGGGATGGCCACCGGGACCTCGTCGAGGAACTCCTCGTCGTCCTCGGGCACTTCCGCGTCAGGCATGGCCGGGGCACCGGCCGGCTCGATCATCGCCTGACGCTCCACGGCCGCCGACTGACGCTCCACGGCCGCCGACTGCCCCGCCGTCGTCGCCGGCTGACCCTCCGCGTCCGGCTGGCCCTCCTGGCCCTCCTCGCGACGACCGCGCCCGCGACCCCGTCCACCCCGCCGTCGTCGACGGCGACGACCGTCGGCATCGGTCTCCATGTCGCCGTCCGCGACGATCGTGCCGACGCTCTCCTCTCCGGCGGCGTCGGACTCGGGGGCTGACCGATCCCCGAGGTCCTCGTCGACGCTGGCCGCCTTGCTGAGCCGCTCGCCGGGCAGCACTATGACGTTGCCCGGAAGGGCATCCGCCTCGCCGCTCGTCACGTCGTGCAGGGGCACGATGGCCGCCACCTCTCGCTCGGGAGCGCGGCGCGGCGTGCGCCGTCGACGGGTGGCGCCTTCGGTCTCCTTGTCAGGCACCTCGGTCATGGAGAGGTCGCCCTCCGCCGCCACGCGTCGTCCGCTGCGAGCGCCCTTCTCGACGCGCGCGACCTGGGTGATGTCGACGAAGACGTCGGCCACCTCGATGAGGTCCGAGCTGGTGTTGCCGCGGAAGCTGATGACCTCGACGCGGACGCCCATCTGCTGCACGGCCCGGATGGCCGGCGCGAAGTCGCCATCGCCCGAGATGACCACCGCGATATCGAGGTGCGTGGCCATGCGCATCATGTCGACCACGAGCTCGATATCCAGGTTCGCCTTGATCCGGCCGTCGCCGTACTTGCGGATGTCCTTGGAGACGACCTTGTAGCCGCTGCGGGACAGGAAGGAATGGAACTGGCGCTGGTTCTCGTTCTCTGGATCGAGGCCGGTGTAGGCGTAGGCACGAACCATGTCGCGCCCGGCTGTCGCCGACTTGAGCAGCGTGACGTAGTCGATGTCCACGCCGGCCGCCTTGGCCGCATAGAAGATGTTCGCCACGTCTACGAAGACGGCCACGTTCTTGCTCACGCAGGACTCCTGTCATCGGTCCGAAGGTCCGCCGGGCGGCGCACCGCTCCCTTTCGTGCGAGAAGGGCGGTGCCGCCAGCGATGTCTGTGATGCGCGCGTCGCGGACTCGGGCTGCTCCGTCCGTTCGCTATACCCCTGTGGGTTCCCGGTCCACTCCCTGAGGCCTGGACCGCGTCATGCCGCCGTGTGGAGGGACCCGTCGGGTCCGCCTCGGTCGCGGTGTACCAGCGTGAATGAGGCCCGGAGCGCGCCGCTCCGGGTGCCCGGGGCTCGTCTGTCGAGCCGGGGGGACCTTTCCGGGGGCGCTCAGGACGTCTTGCATTCGAGACGCCGCTGGCTATGATACGGCATCGCGTCCAGCGACCACGTGGGCGCGCGTATCGTTCGTACCCATTCCAGGATCCCGCCCGAGCAGGGGAAGAGGGGTCGTTCCCAGTAACGACCCGGCGACCGTCACCCGAGGGTGGCATCGCCCCCGAGGAGTACTCGAGCGTACGAGCGGGCGCGTTCGCAGCAGCGCTCCGGCCGAGGGCCGGCTTGACACGATGACCAATAAGGAGGAGATCTACGGATGAAGTCCATGAAACTAGGCAGCGTCGCCTTCGCAGCGATGCTCGTCGCAGTCGCCTGCACCCCGGGTGCTGGCACCACGGCACCCGGCTCCCAGCCGGCAGCCTCCGGTCCAGCCTCGGCCCCGGCCGCCTCTGA
>JACCQX010000190.1 GCA_013813905.1 Chloroflexota bacterium | reverse complement strand
GACCGATACCCTGCCGAAGAACGCCGCTTACCGCTCGGCGACGACGACGCAGGGAACGTGCAGCCACAAGGCCGCCAAGGGGACGGTCACCTGCGGCCTGGGGACCCTGGGCTCCGGTGCTACGGCGACCGTGACGATCAAGGTCAAGCCGACCGCTAAGGGCACCGCCACGAACACGGCGAGTGTCACGGCCTCCTCGCCGGCCGATCGGAACACCGCGAACAACACGGCGACCGCGACCACCACGGTGAAGTAAGGCCAAGCGGCCAACGCTGGCGACGCCGGAAACGTCATGAGAGATGTTCGCGGCTTCATCATCAGCGCGTTGTCCCGCTGCTCGCGTTTGGCGCCTCGTTGGGGCGGTCGCGCGGGCGGGAAGCATTTCCGTCACTGCCGCACTGGCTTCCGCAGGGACGCTGTATCTCCAGTATCGCCGACCCGAACCAGACGCAGCTCTGGGTCGACGAGGACCAGGCGATCTGTTTCGCGTCGGCATCGACCGGCGGTAAGGGTTCAGACCGGTCGAAGCGGGTTAGTAAGAGGCCCGATCCGAACTCAGATCGGGCCGATGAAGGCGAGGTTGGTACCGCATACCGGATTCGAACCGGTGATCTCCGCCTTGAGAGGGCGGTGTCCTAGGCCTCTAGACGAATGCGGCACGGGTCGCGCACGACGCGGCCGAGTATAGCAACTGCCCGCGTGCGGGACTCCTACCAGCTCAGAGCCGGTGCACTTCCAGGAACGTCCTGATGGCGTCGGCCACCGGTTCATGGGTCCTCTCGCCGACCACCAGCCCGAAGTGGGAGTGGTCGGGAAACGGCTGGTAGTCGGCCCCCAGCCACTCCGCCAATCGTTCGGCCTCAGCGGCCGGGAAGAGGCGATCCCTGCCGCCGCCCAGGATCAGAGCCGGGATGCCCCTCAGCGACTCTCGCTCGACCGGTACCCCCGACAGCATCTGGCGGCGGGCAGCTCCCGACTCCGCCCCCATGAGGTGCTGGATGCGCCTTACGTCGGCCGCGGAGAGGTCCGGGTTCTGCTGCCGGATGGGCTCGAGCGCACCGGCCCAGCCGATGAGCTCCTGGCGGAAGATGGCCGGCACCAGCCGGACCACGTGGGGTGGCGGCTCGGGACGGATGGGCTGCGGCAGTGCCGGTGCGATGAGGACCAGGGCCAGTACCTCCTGCACCTCGGCCAACTTCAGGGCCAGCAACGCGCCGAGGCCGTGGCCGACCAGGACTGCCGGCTTGCCCAGCGCGTCCAGGCCAGCCTGCGCATCGGCTAGGTAGGAATCCAGGTCGAGCGAGGCAAGGTCCGCTGTCTCGGACCAGAAGTGCGCCTGTAGGTTGAGCGCGTGTCCTTCCCAACCCCGTTGCGCGAAGTAGGAGAGGTAACGCTCCCAGATCCACGAGCCTGAAAGCTCGCCGTGAAGCAGGAAGAGCGGCTTCCGCCGTGATCGACGCTCGGGCAGCCACGACTCGACGTACAGGCCCCGACTCGCGATGACGATCTCGTCCTTGCGCACCGGCCGGGGTGGCCGCGGCTCCACGACGGCGCCATCCGGGAGAGGCTCGCCACCGCTCCCCAGGCGGTCTCCGCGCGATGTCACTTCCTACTGCTCGAGCACGTTGAAGAGGAGTCCCGTCGGTGCCTTGGGCTGGAAATAGGTCGACTTCTGGGGCATCACGCCCCCGGCGTCGGCCACACGAAGCACGGCGGAGACCGGGGTGGGATCCAGCAGGAAGGCGGTGTCGTCCGACTCGCTGGCCAGCGAGAGGGCGGCGGCGGCATCCTTCAGATATCTCACGCGCTCGCCGTCGGACAGCTCGTCGGGACCGATGCCACCGAGATGGCGCAGCGCCACGGCCAGCAGGCTCGTGTCCAGCCAGCGCGCCGCTTCCGGCAGCGCGGGGTCCAGCAGCGGCGCGAGACGCTCGCGGCGCGACCAGAGCAGGGCCACGCCGTCCGGCCCTTGATACCCGAACCGGCCCCTCTCCTGCTCGGCGGGCAGCGGCGCAGCCATGCGCGCCAGGAGCTCGTCCGGATCGCGCAGCCGCTCCACTCGGAAGAGCCCCGGGGCGGCGGCCAGGAAGCTGCCGCGGCCGGGACCCGGCGCTTCCCCGATGGCGCCCCCCGACGCGGTCAGGCCACGCACCACCCGGTGGGTCGCCAGCGGTGCCGGCGCTGCGTCCACGGCATAGATGAGGGCCAACACGTAGTCGTACGCGGGATCGCTCTCGCAGGCCCGTCTCTGCCCGCGCTCCTCGCCATAGCGCAGTGCCGTCTCGTAACGGTGATGTCCGTCGGCGATGGTCAGCGGCCCCGTTTCAACGAGATGGAGGAGCCGGCCGGCCGGATCGGCCGGACCCTCACCGCCGGCTGAGGGGACCGGCGCACCAGGCGAGACCGGCACCGCCCACAGACGATGCTGGATACCCGACGGCTCACTGGCCGTCGCGTCGGGGGCACCGGCCGTCAGCTCGGCCAACGCAGCGTCGGTTCCGGGCTGCTCGTGCAGCAGGACCACCGGGCTGAGGTTCGTGCCGGTGGCCCGCAGCAGCCGGTAGCGATCCTCCTTCGGTCCGCTCATGGTCCGCTCGTGTGGGCGCACGCCACTGCCGGATCGGAGCGGCTCCAGGCGCAGCCTGACCATGAACCCGCGGGCGGTCCTGGCCGTCGCCTTCGGACCGGCGTCATAGCGCATCTCGTGTACGTAGAGCGACGGCAGCGCGTCCTTGGCCAGCACGCCATCAGTTCGCCACGCGACCAGGGTCCTGGCGGCTGCCCGGTAGCGCGCGTCGTCGTCCGATCGGTCCGCACCATCCTCCCCAGCGGGCGGGAGTTCCAAACGCACGGCGTTGTAGGGATGACGCCGCAGCAGCTCGGCCTGCTCGCCGGGGCCGATCACGTCGTACGGCGGGCAGAGGACGGCCGAGAGGTCGGGCACGCGCGTGGCCTGGTAGCGCAGGGCTCGAAAGGGGCGCAAGATGGGCACGTCGGCAGATGGTAGCGGGCGGAGCCTCATCACCACTGCCGCGCGACCGTCAGGGGGGATGCAACTTTCACGGTTGCCCGTGCGTCTAGCCGGAGCCGCGAGGCCGCGCCCCGCTGGATCACGCCCGCGCCCGCCATCCGTACTCGAGGTCCCATGACGCGTTCCAGGGGATCAGCGAAAGGCGCTCCCGGCTCGAGCCGCCTCCAGCGCGCCCTGCGTGGCGTTCTGGCCGCGTTCCTTGCGGCCGTGATGTCACTCGTTGCCCTGGGCCCCGTCCTTCAGCCGGCTCCGATCCTCCGTGCTGCTTCGCCAGAGGTCGCCCCCGCCTCGGGCATCCGACTGACCGCCGAGCCGATGCTGGACGGTCACGTGCGGCCCGGCACCTGGTCGGCGGTCCGCGTGCGCCTGGAGAAC
>JACCQX010000171.1 GCA_013813905.1 Chloroflexota bacterium | reverse complement strand
GCGCCCGTGCGCTTCCGCATGCGTGAAGCGCAGGCGGTGGGGGAGGTGGTCGCGGTCGACCCGCCGCAGCACGTCAGTTGGAGCCTCGACTGGCCCGAAGGACCCATTGGCACGCTCAGCGTGGTCGCGTTCGATCTGGTCGACCATGGCCGCCGGACGCACATCACGGTGCGCCAGGTGGGCTTTCGGACGCGCGCCCAGCGCGACCTGCACGAAGAGCTGTGGCGCTACTGGTTCGCCCGGCTCCTGGAAGCGGCCCGCCGCGTGGTGGGTGCCGATGTCACGGCCGCCGGCGCCACGACCGCGCTCGGTACATCGACGGGCGAACCCCCGACGGGGGCCGGCTCGCTCCCGTAGCGGCCTGCGGCGCGGCGCAGCTCCTCAGCCACATCCCGACGCAGCGCCGCCGGCTGGAGCACCTCGGCGTCCGCGCCCCAGCCGAGGATCCAGACGCGGATCTCGCGCAGGCCGGCCACCCGCCCCGACCAGCGCAGCGAGCCGTCGGGTAGCACCTCTGTCTCCTGGCTGGGATGCCAGCGCGTCTCCGCCGCACGCCGCGCCACCGATGGCTCGAAGCGGATGACCACCTGCACGGGATCCTCATCGGAGATGACGTCCCAGGCGCGCAGCAGGTCGCGTGCCGGTGACGTGCCGGGCTCCGCCTGGAAACGGCGTGGCGTCAGGCTGGCCTCCAGGATGCGCTCCACCTTGAAGGTGCGACGAGCCTCCCGCGCCTCGTCCCAACCGACCAGATAGAGGGCATGTGTCAGGGCCGACGGCTCGATGAGGTAGGGCCGCACCTGTGTCCGGCGGCTCGAACGGTTGGCGTCGTAGGCCGACGCGTCGTAGACGATCTCCACCACGCGGCGGTCGGCCCAGGCCTCCGTGAGGGTGCGGAAGACCCGTGTGAAGCGCTCGTTGCGGGGCACCTGCGCGACCGCGTCCACGGTCGCCTGGATGTGCTCCGCGAGCACCGGCGGCAGCACCTGGGCCAGCTTCACGAATGCCCCGATCAGCTCCGTGTCGTGCTCGTCCGAGGCCTTGGCCAGTACGCGCGCGGCCAGGAACAGGGTCATCGCCTCATGGAGCGTGAGCTTCAGCGGCGGCAGGAAGGCCCCTTCTTCCAGGCCCCACTTGCCGGCGTCCTGCCAGAGGGGCAGGCCCGCCTCTTCGTTCATGGCCCGCAGGTCGCGGTAGACGGTCCGTTTCGATGCCCCGATGCGCTGCGCGATGTCCCCAGCGCCGATGCCCTCCGGATGCGCGTGGAGGAGCATCGCCACGCGCAGGTAACGTGCGGCGCGATCCCATTTTACGCTGCCGCGCTCCAGACGCGGGTCGCGCTCAGCGAGGTCCCAGGATGCATCCATGGCCGAAGCGTACGCCGTCAGGGCGGGACGGGCGGCTCGCTCCCGCGATGGGTGGCGGAGAGCTCGGCCTCCAGCATCGCCGAGACACCGGTAGCGGGAAACGCCTCGCCGGGATAGCCGCTCACGGTCACCACGGCCCGGCCCAGCTGGCCGTCGCCGAAGACCCACCAATCGATCTCCCCGCGCCACTCGCCCAGCGCCTCAGAGCGCTCCTCGAGCTCCTGGCCGGCGATCCAGCGCAGCGCGGGGACCGCGTTCAGGGCCGTGTTACCGTCGATGGCGCGCCGACAGTGGCGGGCCGTCGCCCCATCGAACAGGTCGAAGCCCAGGTCCTCCGCAACCGTGCCGGGCTCGCCCTCCGGCCCGCTCACCGCGGCCAGGACGGGCCCGTCCAGGGTGAGGCCGCTCCCGCCCAGCGCTTCCAGGAAGTCGGGAGGACGCGGTTCCGCATCGCCGCCGTCCACGCTCCACATGACGCGTTGGCCGTAGCTGTCATAGCGGAGTTCGCCCTGGCCGAAGCGTCCCTGGAGGTCGCCGGTCCAGCGCTCGCTGGTCCCGCTGCGCTCCCCGAGGATGGTGGCCTGAGCGACCTGCTCGCCATCGATGGATCCGGTCGCCTCGATGGTCACCCCGGCGGTCGGTCCCAGTCTCGCCGGTTCGTGGCAGGACGGCGGCAGCAGCTCCGGGTCGGTCGGTCCCCACACCGAAACGGGCGCCGCGCGCTCGCGCAGCCGTTGCTCATTGGCGATGGCCACACCCCCGAAGGCCAATGTCCCGAGCAGGGTCAGGGCACTGCCGATGCCCGCCGCTGTGATCAGCCGGCTGGACTGGAGACGCCGATCCGGCACGAGCCGGCCAGCGATGCCCAGCGCCGTGAAGGCACAGCTCGTGCCGAAGGCCAGGACCGCCGCGTAGGCCACCTCCAGCGAGGGCAGCAGTGTCTGGCGGCCGCCCGCCAGCAGCGCATCCAGCACGAGCAGCAGCAGCGGAGCGATCAACAGGGCGGAGGCGAGGCCCAACCAGATCGGGGCGTAGCGGACGCAGCCATCCAGACCGGTCGGGGGCCACAGCAGGGCCCCTGCAACGACGAGGGCGGGGATGGCTGCCGTCGCACCGACCAGCACATCGGCCGGGCCACCGGGCCGGTAGGCGACCAGGATGGCCACCGCCAGGATGACCCAGAGAAGGAGGAGCAACGCCGCCAGCGAGCGCAACGCAAGGGATCGTTCGGTCATCGGCCGAGCGAGGATAGCGCAGGGTGATGCCCGTCCCGCGTACCATCGGCCGGTATGGCTCGACATTTCACGCGCACCATCACGACTCCGGCCGCGGCGCGCATGTCGCGCGACTGGAATCGGCCGCTCGTCAGCCTCCTGACCGACTTCGGGTCACGCGACCCCTCCGCGGGCATCATGCGCGGCGTCGTGCTGGGCATCGCGCCCGAGGCCTTGATCGTGGACATCAGCCATGACGTGGACGACTACGCCGTGGCCGACGGCGCGCTTCTCCTGTGGTGCGCGCTGCCGTACATGCCCATCGGCTCACATGTGGCGGTGGTCGATCCCGGTGTGGGCACCGAACGACGGGGCGTGGCCCTGGAGACGGCGCGCGGCGACTACCTCATCGGGCCCGACAACGGTCTGCTGATCCCAGGGGCCACGCGGCTCGGGGGGATCGTTCGCGCGCATCTGCTGGAGAACACGGCCTACCGCCTGCCGGTAGTGAGCTCCTCGTTCCATGGCCGCGACCTCTTCGCGCCAGCGGCCGCACATCTCGCGCTGGGCGTCCCGCTCGAGGTGCTGGGGCCGCCGCTGGACCCCATGGAACTGGTCGCGCTCGACTGGCCGGAGCCCTGGATCGGCGATGGTGAGCTAGCCACGTCCGTCATCTACGTGGACACGTTCGGCAACGTGAAGCTGAGCGCCCTGGCGGCGGAGCTGGAAGAAGCGCTCGTATCGGCCGGCTCAGCGGGGCGCCTCGAGCTCTTCGCCGGCCACCCTGACCTACCCGCCACGAGCTCACGGGAGATCACCTGGTCGAACACCTTCGGCGGCGTGCCGGTGGGTGAGCCGCTCATCATGTCGGACTCGTACGGGCGGTTGTGCCTGGCCGTCAACCAGGGCTCGGCGGCGGAGCTGCTGGGGCTGCGGGCGGGATCCGAGGTCTGGGTGCGAGCGGGCGGGCAGGCGCGCACGTTGGTCGCCTCCGGGGAAGCTCCAACGGTGTCGTTCACAGCGGACGTCCGCGAGGCGGGCGCTCCGAGTGTCGACGAGGCGTTCACGCCGCCCAGCGCGCCATGGGACGTGGCGCCAGAGCCGACGTGGATGGCGCGGACCCCTCTCCCTGAGCCCCAGCCGGACGCTGCGCGGGAGGCCGAATGGTCGCCCGAACCGGCGCCCGAGCCTGAGCCCGAACCGGCGCCCGAGCCTGAACCGGCGCCCGAGCCGGACCCGCCGCCCGAACCGGTGCCTGAATGGTCCCCCGAATCCGAACCGCAACCAGAACCCGAACCCGAACCCGAACCGGCACCCGAGCCGGAACCAGAACCCGAGCCCGAACCGGCACCCGAACCACGGCCCAAGCCCATGCGGCGGCCGCCGGCCAAGCTCGAGCCGGTGCAGTGGCAGCGCGAGTCCGGCGTCAAGAAGACGGAGGAAGAAGCACGCGCAGCGTGGAAGGCCATCTCCGGAGAGTGAGCACAACCGTCGCCCTGCATCCTACGGTCGAGGGCGGTACTAAACGAGTGACCGACCCGCTCCCGTCACGATCCCAGGCTTGAGCGGGGCCGCTCACGCTCGCGGACGCACGAGCGGTGCATCAGTGGGCAAAGAGTCTTCGAGACAAGAAGAGACCCCCGACCGGTATCGGTCGGGGGTCTTGCTCGAGTGGCTACTCCACGATGGTCAAGCTTGCAGCAGGTGGC
>JACCQX010000156.1 GCA_013813905.1 Chloroflexota bacterium | reverse complement strand
CCGTGGGCCGCTCGCCGTGGGCCGGCTCCGTGCCGTTCCGATGCGCGGCGTGGACCGCTTCGTCTCCCACGATCCATTCATGGTCGATGGGGTCCTCATTGCGCAGCACGAAGTGGATGGGACGACCCGCGGCCACCGTGACGCTGGACGGCTCGAAGCTCGAGTAGCGCGCCACGATCTCTACCGTGGTCGAGGCGGATGCACCCGCGCACCCGCCCATCAGCATCGCTGCGCCGAGGACCGCGACGCCCCACGACTGCCGGCGAGCTCTCACCGGCCGGCGACCTCCCACCGGTCAGCCGCGCGCCCGTGAGGCCGAGACCGGCATGGCCAGGAGGCCCACGCCCGCCGCGATGAGGATCAAGGCCACCAGCAGCAGGGCTCGGAAGGATGGATCGTCGGTGACCGACTCGGGGATGCCCGCCAGGTCAAGGCCAGCCGCCAGCCGCGACGGCGTGCCCTGGCCGCTGGCATCGATGGCCAGGTCGTAACGCAGCTCGGCCGCCGCCGCATCGATGCGCACCTTGGACAGCCAGGCGGACCGCGGTATCCATTCCATGCCGGCATCGGAGCGCAGGTCATCCAGGAGCGAGCTGGTCGCTGCGGCGCTGTGGTCGAGGAACAGGCCGTCCCCGACCGGCTGGGGCAGCATCGCCGGCTGGCGGTCGGTGAGCAGGTAGACGTCCGCCTCGACGCGTTCGACGCCGCTCTTGCCCAGGCCCAGGATACGCAGCGGTACCCACGGATCGGGCGTAGGGATGGTGACGTGGACCGGCGTCCCGTCGCCGATGGCTTGCCCGCGGTCCGCTGCGGCGTCGGCATCGAAGGCCGCGGCCAGGAAGATGGGGCTGCGGCTGGCGTAGAAGTCGAGGACCTCGGGCGCATCGGGTGGCAGGCGAAAACCCTGTGCCGCCGCCCAGGCGCCGACCCCGTCGCCGCCACCCTTCAACACCGTGATGTCGAGGGCATCGATGGTCGTCTCGAGGAGGATCTCCACGTCCGCGCCGGCCGCTGGCGCGGCAGCACGTGCGAAGAAGAGGTCTTCCTCCGGCTGGGGGTTCGTCTCACGTATGAGTCGCTGAAGCGTCCAGTCACCGCCTCGCTCGACGCTGCTGGGGATGCCCGGCAGCGGCGTGATGGAGCCGAAAGCGCCACCGCCCCCGGCGAACTCGAAGGAAGTCACGTAGTGCTCCACGCCGGCGTGATAGCCCGCGAAGGTCGTCGTGCGCAGCAGGTTGACCGCGCCGTTGGGGCCGATCAGCCCGCCACAGGCCAGGGCAGGGGAGGCCGAGAGGATGAGTCCGATGAGGGTGGCCGCGACCACGGCCAGGAAGCGTCGCATCCGTCGCATGGTGGATCTCCAAGGCGGTCGGCCCGGACGGGTCGGCGTGCCTCGTCAGACGCCGTCGCCGCGCGTTGGTTCCCGCCCTATCTGCGCGGAGCGTCGCCCTCAGCCGCGGCATAGCGGATCGCCGTGTGCCTGAGACGGCGCGCCAGCCACAGTGCCGACAGGGCGGGCACGGCCAGCCACAGCAGCAGGAGCAGCCCGACGGCCAGCGCCACATCGAGCACGCGCCCCGACCCCAGGTCCACCTCCGCCACGGTCTCGCGGATCTCGCCGAGCTCCTCGCCGATCGAGGAGAGATCCTCCGAAAGGTCCTCCACGCCGGCCACCGTGTCGGTGAGGGACGCGCCGGTAGCGTCCAGGGAGTCGGCCAGCGCCGTGGCCTCCTCAGCCGCCGATCCGAATGTATCTCCCAGCATGCTCAGCGGCCGCTGGCCCAGGATCTCCAGGCCGCTCGCGGCGACCACTCCCTGGGCGGCCGTGGCCACCGCTCGGGCCAGGCCCGCCCCGCGGGCGATCGAATCGGAGGTCTCGCCGAGCGTGGTGGTGAGCCGATCGGCCGAACCGTCGGCGCTCTCGAGTGAGCGAGCCGTGGCGTCCAGCAGCCGGACGACGCTCTCGCGCTGAAGCTCGAGCTGAGCCAGGGTCTCGCGCGCCCTCACCGTGGTGAGGGTCATCCCCGCTCCCACCAGCGCGAGGATGATCAGCCCGACGACGGCGTACAGGGTCAGCAGCCAGGCCAGTCGCGAACGGCGCACCGGGTCACCGACCAGCCAGGCGTCGAGCATCCGATCCTCCGTAGGGTCGCCTGTCGCTCTCTGGCGATGAGCGGGCCGATGCTAGCACCCGCGCCGGGACCGCTTTCCCGCGATCAAGCCGCTGCCGGCATCCGGATCAGCCCGCCCTCGGAGTTGGTCAATATATGGTTGACAGAAACCCCCGGGAAGGAGTATCACTCCGGGAGCCGCACGACGCCGGGCCCGCCCTGGCCCCGCGCACCGGCTCAAGGGGAGAACGCGCCGATGCGCAGTCCTTACCTCCGGCGGACCAGTGGGTTCCTGGTCGCGCTCTGCATATCCATGTTGGTCGCTTCACCGGCGCTGGCCGGGGATAGGCGACCGGAGCTCTCTGGCGGGGGAGGCGCGGTCGCCGCACCGCTCCTGGGACTGGCGGCGCCGGATGTCATCGCGGACCGCTACATCGTCGTGTTCCACAAGGGAGCGGCCCGGACAGAGGTGCGCTCGGCGGCGCGTGGCTCGCGGCAGATGGGTGCGCACATCCATCATCGTTACTCCTCATCCCTCGCAGGCTTCGCTGCCACGCTCAGTGCGCCCGCTGTGGCCGCCCTGCGCCGCGATCCGGACGTCGCCTTCATCGAGGCTGACCGGACCGTCTCGGTGTCCGAGACGCAGTCCCCGGCCACCTGGGGTCTTGACCGGATCGACCAGCGGAATCTGCCGCTGAGCAACAGCTACACGTACACGCCGACCGGCGCGGGCGTCAACGCGTACGTCATCGACACGGGCATCCGGCGCTCGCACAGCCAGTTCGGCGGCCGCGCCCTCCATGGCTACAGCGCCATCTCCGACGGTCGTGGCTCGGACGACTGCAACGGTCACGGGACCCATGTGGCGGGGACCATCGGCAGCTCCACCTACGGCGTGGCCAAGTCGGTGCGCCTCTATGCCGTCCGAGTGCTGGCCTGCAACGGGTCGGGCACCAACGCGGGCGTCATCGCCGGGGTCGACTGGGTCACGAGCAACCATGTCAAGCCGGCTGTAGCCAACATGAGCCTGGGCGGCGGCGCGTCGAGCGCGCTGGACACCGCCGTCAACAATTCCATCAACGCGGGTGTCAGCTACTCGGTGGCGGCCGGCAATGACAACGCGAGCGCCTGCAACTACTCGCCCGCCCGCGTGGCCAATGCCATCACGGTAGGCTCGACGACGTCGTCTGACGCTCGCTCGTCCTTCTCCAACTACGGGAGCTGCCTGGACATCTTCGCCCCGGGCTCCAGCATCACCTCCGCCTGGTACACGAGCGATACGGCGACCAACACCATCAGCGGCACGTCCATGGCCGCGCCCCACGTGGCCGGCGTGGCGGCCCTCTACCTCCAAGGCAACACGGGGGCATCCCCGGGCACCGTGCGCAACGCCATCGTCGACACGTCCACGACCGGCGTCCTCAGCTCCATCGGGTCCGGCTCGCCCAACCGCCTGCTGTACTCGTTGCTGAGCGGCGGTGGTACGACGCCTCCGCCGTCCGGCTGCTCGCTGCCCGAGACCTACAGCGGCTCGCTCAGCGGGTCGGGCGACTATGACTACCAGCCCAACGGGAACTACTTCTACACCAGTCGCTCCGGCACGCATCGCGGCTGCCTCACGGGTCCCACGAGCGCTGACTTCGACCTCTACCTTCAGAAGTGGAACGGCTCCTCCTGGGTGAACGTGGCTCAGGGCATCGGTAGCACCTCCACGGAGGACGTGTCCTACAACGGCACGGCCGGCTACTACGTCTGGCGGGTCGTCTCGTACAGCGGCTCCGGGAGTTACACACTGAAGATCCAGCGACCGTAACCGAGGGACCGTTCTCTCCCGAACGATCCCCTTCCCTCTTCCTGGCGCCCGGCCCTCGTGGCCGGGCGTCAGGCATGTCCGAGGCCCCCGCGCGGTCCACCAGCGACGAGTACCATCGCTGCGGCGTCACCCGTTCGACGCTCGAACGCGGGGGCGCTCGAATGATCTCGGAGGGGCACCGTGGAGCATTACCCCTGGCTTGTCTTCCTGCATGTCCTTTCGGTACTCATCTTCACGCTCGGTCACGGCGCCTCTGCCGCGGTCCTGCTGCGCCTTCGCGCGGAGACAGACCCGGTCCGCCTGGGCGCGCTGCTGGACCTCTCGCGTTGGTCGCTGAACATCGCCGGGCTGGGACTGCTGGGTGTGCTCATCACGGGCATCGCTGCCGGCGTCATCGGCTCATGGCTGGGCACCGGTTGGTTCTGGGCGTCCCTGGCCCTCTTCCTCGTGGTGGGCGGCCTGATGACACCGCTCGGTCGCGGATACCTCGATCAAGTACGCCAGGGTCTGGGGGTAGCCACCGGCAACCGCAAGAAGGATGCCGTCGCGGCGCCGGTCCTGGCACCGGGCAAGCTGGCGGTGGTGCTGCGCTCTTCCCGTCCCCTGGTGATCTCGGCCGTCGGCGTCAGCGGGTTGGCGGTCCTGCTCTGGCTCATGATGTTCAAGCCGTTCTGAGCGGCAAGGCGACCCTGAGGGGTCCATCGGCGCTACACCAGGGCGGCGCGTTGTGAGGATGTCCGGCCGGCGGCCGGGGGATGTCCGCGTCCGGATCTCCCGGGTCCAGCCACGGGAGTTCCAGGTCGCGCCGCGGCGTCGGCGTGGCACGCCCACGCCGGCGCCGCTATTGCTTATCTACGGCTTCCTCGGCCTCATCGCCTTGGGCACGGCGCTGTTGATGCTGCCCATCTCCAGCCGCGATGGGACGGTGGTGCCGTTCATCGACGCCCTCTTCACGGCCACTTCCGCCGTCTGCGTGACCGGCCTCGTGGTGGTCGACACCGGCACGCACTGGAGCGCCTTCGGGCATGTCGTACTGCTGTGCCTGATCCAGGCCGGGGGCTTCGGGATCATGGCCGGCTCCACGCTCCTGCTCCTGCTCCTGGTGCGACGCGGCACGCGCCTGCGCGAGCGGGTTCTCGTCCAGGAGACGGTCGGGACGCCTTCCCTGTCCAGTGCCGGGACCATCGTGCGGCG
>JACCQX010000151.1 GCA_013813905.1 Chloroflexota bacterium | reverse complement strand
GGGGATCCCGTCCCGTTCGCCCCGTCGGTCGCCGTCTCTTCCACGGTCAACTCGAACTGGAGGGTGATCTCACGGCCGATGAGCACGGCGTCGCCGCCCAGCGGCACGTTGAAGGCCATGCCCCAGTCGCCACGATGGATGGTGAACTCGGTGGTGAGGGCCGCCTTGCCTGCGCCGCTCATGCCCACTCCCAGGCCCCGCAGGGTGGCTTCGGCCTGGATGGGGCGCGTCACTCCCTTGATCGTCAGGTCACCCTGGACCGTCAGCCGGTCGTCGTCGGCCTTCTGGATCGAGGTGCTCCGAAAATCGATGGTGGGGAACGCCGCCACATCGAGCAGGTCGGGCGAGCGGAGGTGCTCGTCGCGCTGATCGAAACCGCATCGCTATGTAGCGCCCGCTGCCCCGCACCAGCACTATGGGTATGACGCTCGGTCTTGCGGCGAACCAGCACCCTGGGCAGCCGATCCGCTCCCTCGAACGTGCGGTCGCCCTCGGCAGGACCCGACTTCCCCCCACCCGACTAGCCGGTCACTGATAGTGCTAGTGAGAGGCTGGTTCATCGTCCAAGGGGCCGGCCGGCCGCCCGAGTACCGGGCATGAGTCCCGGCCTGCACGCCCGTCCCGATCCGCTTGATACCGACATCGCCAGTACGCGTCGGCGTTCGGCGTGGCGTTCGGCGTGGCGTTCGGCGTGGCGTTCGGCTGGTCGCCCGTAGACGGTCCTGAGGATGGCAGCAGCGGCCCTGATAACGTTCGGAGGCCATGACCAGTCCGCCCGACCTCGAACCTGCCCAGTCCACCCCCTTCGGCGACCTGGGCCTGGACGCGGACCTGCTGAACGCTCTGTCCGAGCTGGGCTACGAGGAGCCGACGCCGGTGCAGGAGCAGGCCATCCCGCCGTTGCTGGCCGGCCGCGACGTGCTGGCCGAGGCGCCCACCGGCACCGGCAAGACCGCCGCCTTCGCACTGCCGGTGCTCCAGCGCATCCCCATCGGGGACGGGCGTGCCGGCTACCCCTCGGCCCTGGTTCTGGTGCCCACCCGGGAACTGGCCATGCAGGTCGCCCAGGCCGTGCATCGCTACGGTCGCGGCGCGGGCGCGCGAGTGCTGCCGGTGTATGGCGGCCAGTCGATCCACCACCAGCTCCAGGGCCTCCGCCGCGGCGTGGATGTCGTGGTGGCCACGCCTGGCCGGGCCGTCGATCACCTGAAGCGCGGCACGCTCAAGCTCGACGATGTCCGCGTCGCCGTCCTGGATGAAGCCGACGAGATGCTGGACATGGGCTTCGCCGAGGATCTCGAGCTGATCCTGGGCTCAGCTCCGGCCGAGCGCCAGACGGCGCTCTTCTCCGCCACCATCTCGAGCACCATCGCGCGTCTGGCCAGGCGTCACCTGCGCGACCCCGTTCGCGTGACGGTCGCGCGCGTGCCCTCGACGGACGCGGCACCCTCGGCCGTCCGCCAGGTGGCCTACGTCGTGCATCGCGGCTACAAGCTGGCAGCTCTCAGCCGGCTGCTTGACGTGGAGCAGGACCCCTCGGCGCTCGTCTTCGCGCGCACGCGCACGGAGGTCGACGAACTGGCCCACGCGCTGTCCGGCCGCGGCTATGACGCCGGCGCGCTGCACGGCGGCCTCTCCCAGGAGCAGCGCGATCGGATCATGGGCCGCTTCCGTGACGGGACGCTGGACGTGCTGGTGGCCACGGACGTCGCGGCGCGGGGCCTGGACATCCCGCATGTGTCCCACGTGGTCAACTACGACGTGCCCTCCGCGCCCGAGGCGTACGTGCATCGCATCGGAAGGACCGGTCGAGCCGGACGTGAGGGCGTGGCGGTGACGCTGGTCGAGCCGCGCGAGCACCGCTTGCTGCGGAACATCGAGTCGTTCACCCGCACTCGACTCGAGGTGGGCAAGCTGCCCACAGTGGCGGACCTGCGCGAGAAGCGTCTCGACCTGCTGCGCGCCACGCTTCGGGAGGCGCTGCTTGGCGACGACCTGGAACGCTTTCGGGCGGTGGTCGAACCGCTGGCCGATGAATTCGACCTGGTCGACCTGGCCCTGGCCGCGGTCAGCCTCGTCGATGGCGCCACCCGCACCGAGGATGAGCTGGAGGTCCCCACGGCCACGCTGCCCTCCCCCGGCGGCGCGCGACGTGCGGCCGGCCCGCCGGGCGTCGGCCCTGGCGGGGGTGGCGGTCGCGGCAAGCCTCGGCGTGGGCAGCCGGCTTTCGGCGGTCCCGTCCGACCCGGCGGGCCAAGCGGTTACACGAGGCCCGGGAACGCCGGCGGTCCTGGCTCCCGGCGGCCGTTTCCCGCGCCCGGTGACGACGGGGTCGCGCGCCTCTACATCGGCGGTGGCCGGCGGGCCGGGCTGCGACCGGGCGATCTGGTAGGTGCCATCACCAACGAAGCCGGCGTCCGGGGCGACGTGATCGGCGCCATCGAGATCCGCGACGATTACTCACTGGTGGACGTGGCCGCGTCCGCTGCGGACCGCATCATCGGTGCGCTCCAGGACGCCACCATCCGGGGCAAGCATCTGGAGATCCGCCCGGACGGCCGCTCAGCTCCGGGAGCGCGGCCACCGCGCGGCTGATCGGCGGCGACGGCCAGGTCAGGCGCCCGAGTCGTCCCTCCTGCGTCCGAAGATCCGCAGCACACCCAGCACCACCAGCTCGACCAGGGACCATCCCACGAGCGCCACGACCACGGCCGACTCGAGTCCACCGAGGAAGCCGCCGCCCGGCATCCCGCCGGGCAGTCCGCCGCCGCCCAGCATCCCCTGGAACCCTAGGAAGGGGTCGATCAGCGGCTCGCTCAACGCGGTCACCGTGGGCCGGAACTGCATGATGGCCCGAGGCAGCTCCACCAGGCCCATGACCAGGCGCAGGGTGAGCAGGGCCTGGATGGCACCGAAGCCGAGGACGGCGATCCTCGTGAGAAGCGGGACAAGCACCGTGGCAGTCTAGCGAGCGTTCGGGCGCGGCGGATACGTGCTGCAATGCCTCTGCAACTCGCTCCGCCTCGCTGCCGTTGCCGCGAGCAGCGGGGGCGCGTCACGCTGTTTCCGACCCAGCGAGCGCATCCGGGCCGGCCGTTGGGCCGGTACCAGTTCGATGATCACGAGCCCAGCGCCGCCCGATCGCGGCCAAAGGAGTACACGATGTCCAACGTGACCGAAAGCATCGACGTCAATGTCCCGGTACGGACCGCCTACGACCAGTGGACACAGTTCGAAGAGTTCCCCAAGTTCATGGGCAACATCAAGCAGGTCCGCCAGCTTGACGATACCCACCTTGAGTGGACGGCCGAGATCGCCGGCAAGGAGAAGGT
>JACCQX010000126.1 GCA_013813905.1 Chloroflexota bacterium | reverse complement strand
GCCACCAAGGAGATCCTCTTCGAGGCGGACGATCCGTCCGACCTCCAGCCGCGCGCCCCTATCGTCACGGTCATGGGCCACGTGGACCACGGCAAGACCAGCCTGCTCGATGCCATCCGCTCGACCTCCGTGGCCGAGGGAGAGCGCGGCGGGATCACCCAGCATATCGGCGCCAGCGAGGTGGAGAAGAACGGCCAGCGCGTGGTCTTCCTCGATACACCCGGTCACGAGGCGTTCACCCAGATGCGCGCCCGGGGTGCACGAGTCACCGACATCGCCGTCCTGGTAGTGGCCGCCGACGACGGCGTGATGCCCCAGACGCTGGAGGCCATCGATCACGCCCGCGCCGCCAAGGTGCCCATCGTGGTGGCACTGAACAAGATCGACCGGGAAGACGCCAACCCCCAGCGCGTCAAGACCGAGCTCTCAGAGCGCGGCGTGGTGATCGAGGAGTACGGCGGCGACGTGCCGCTCGTGGCGGTCAGCGCCAAGCAGCGCACCGGCATCGACGACCTCATCGAGACGATCCTCATCGTTGCCGAGGTCCAGGAGTTGACGGCCAATCCCCAGCGCTCCGCGGTGGGCACGGTCGTGGAGGCTGAGCTGGACAAGGGACGCGGCGCGGTGGCCACCATCCTGGTACAGACCGGCACGCTGCGCGTCGGCGACACGGTGGTCGTAGGCGAGACGTACGGCCGCGTGCGAGCCATGGAGAACAGCCTGGGCAAGCGCGTCAGCGAAGCTGGCCCCTCGTCCGCCGTGGTCCTGCTGGGCCTGGGCGAGGTGCCCGCCGCGGGCGACATCCTGCGCGCCGTACCGGACGAGAAGACCGCCCGAGCCATGATCGACACGCGCCGCGAGCAACTCTCCGTCCGTCCGGAGGGCTCTGGTCACGCCACGCTGGAGGATCTCTACAGTCAGATCCAGGCTGGGCAGACCAAGGAATTGCGCATCATCGTCAAGGCCGATGTCCAGGGGTCGCTGGGCGCCATCGGGCACGCGCTGGAGCAGCTCCAGAGCGAAGAGGTGCGCATCAACGTGCTTCACGAGGGCACCGGCGACATCACCGACAACGACATCCTGCTGGCCTCGGCTTCGGATGCGATCGTGGTCGGCTTCAACACCAAGGCCACGGAGACCGCGCGTCGCGAGGCAGAGGCGACGGGCGTCGACGTACGTCTATACGACATCATCTATCGCCTCACCGAGGAGATGCAGGCCGCCCTTCACGGCATGCTCGAGCCGGTCGAGGTCGAGATGGTCGAGGGTCGCGCCGAGGTGCGCCAGCTGTTCAAGGTGGGCAAGGTGGCCGTCATCGCCGGCTGCTACGTGACCGACGGCCGGATCGTGCGCGGTGGCGCCCGGGTCTACCGCGGCGGCCGGATCGTGGCTACCGATCGCATCGAGTCTCTGCGCCGCTTCCGTGACGACGTGCGCGAGGTGGCCACCGGCTTCGAATGCGGCATCGGGCTGGCCGGCTTCAACGACTTCGTCGAGGGCGACATCGTGGAGTGCTTCACCCAGCAGATGGTCTCGCGCATCAACCAGGCCTGAGGGGCGCCATGAGCGGACGCACGGAGCGTCTCGACGAGCTGCTGCGAGAGGAGATCGGCGCGATCCTGTCACGGGACGTCCAGGATCCGCGCATCGGCTTCGTGACCATCACCCATGTGGAGGTCACCCGCGACCTGAGCCACGCCACGGTCTGGGTCTCCATCATCGGCACACCCGAGGAGCGGCGCGAGTCGCTGCGCGGGCTGGCGCGGGCCATGTCCTTCGTTCGAGGACGGCTCGCCCCGCTGCGTATGCGTCGGATACCGCAGCTCCACGTCCGCTACGACGAATCCGTGGAAAGAGGCACGCGCGTGCTGCGCCTGCTCGATGAGCTGGAGCGTGGCGAAGAGCCGTCCGATCATGCGCTGACCGAGTCGCTGCCGACTCCCGGTCCGCGGCCCGTGGAGGAGCCCTTCATGGCGGACGAGGCCGCCGCCGGGACGCTCGCGCCTCGGCGGAGACGTCCGCCCCGGCCGCGTGACGCCGTCCGAAAGGCCCGGCATTGATCCCCGGCGGTGCTCCCGACGGGCCGACCGCTCTCGCCGCCTTGACCGCGCTGGACATCGCGTCGGTACCCTCTGCCGTCGTGCAGCGGATCAGGGAAGCCCGCACGGTGATGACCGTCTGTCACCGTGATCCAGAGGCCGATGCGCTGGGCTCGGCCCTGGCTACGGCGCTGATGGTGGAGCATCTCGGCGGACGCGGCACGCCGGTCTGTGCCGATCCCGTACCGAACATGTACGACTTCCTTCCGCAGCTGGAGCGATTCCGGCAGGGACCGGATCCCGAGCTCGAGTACGATCTCATCGTCGTTGGTGACTGCGGGGAGCTGGAGCGCGTCGGCTCCGTGTTGACCGACCATGCCGATCTGTTCGGGCGCGTGCCCATCGTCAACATCGATCACCACGTCTCGAACCGAGGCTTCGGCGTCGTGGACTGGGTGGACGCCGAGGCGGCGGCGACCTGCGAGATGGGCACCCTGCTGGCGGGTAGATTGGGCGTCCCATTCGGCGCGGCAGACGGCGCGCTGGCGGCCAACCTGATGGCCGGCGTGGTCATCGACACGGCCAACTTCCAACACCCCAATACGACCGCCCGCACGCTCCGCGTGGCCTCCGAGCTGCGCGCGGCCGGCGCGCCCCTGTATGAGATCGCCAAGCGGCTCTACCGCACGAAGCCGAACCTCCAACTGCAGCTCTTCGGACGCGTGCTGGCCCGTCTCGAGACGTCGCTGGAGGGACGTCTGGTGTGGTCCACGCTGCTGCCCGACGACCTGAGCGCGACGGGAGCCACCGCGGCGCACTCGGAGGGCCTCATCGACCTGCTCGCTCAGTCGGAGAGCGGCGAGGTCGCCATCGTCTTCAAGGATCTGGGGCCGACCTCGCGTATCAGCGTCCGTACCAAGGACGGCGGTGTCGATGCCACGGTCCTGACTGGGCGCTTCGGTGGGGGAGGGCACGCCCGTGCCGCCGGGGCGACCATCGACCGCCCGGTGACCGAGGCGCGCGCGGTCGTCCTGGCCGAGGCCGAGCGGCTCATCCGCGCGCTGCCCGACCCGGAGCCGAGCGCTGCTGCTTCGCCGAACCCCGGGCGGCTCACCTCCGCCTCGCCCGACGCCTGACGTGACCAGACGGGAGCCGGTCGACCCGGGGCTGGACGGCGTGCTGGTCCTGGACAAGCCCATCGGCCCCACCTCGCACGACATCGTGGCCCTGGTGCGCCGGCTCTCGGGAGTGCGGCGCGTGGGACACGGCGGGACGCTCGACCCGTTCGCAGCGGGCGTGCTGCCCGTCTTCCTGGGCAGGGCGACGCGCATAGTGGAGTACCACATGGCCGACGAGAAGGCCTATCGCGCGTTGGTCGTCTTCGGGGCACGCTCCACGACCGATGACCTGGACGGCGAGCTGACGCCCTCCGAGGCACTCCCTCCGGAGCGCGAGACCGTGGGGGCCGCTCTGGGGTCGCTGCGTGGCTGGATCGAGCAGGTCCCGCCCGATCACTCGGCAGTGCGCATCGCGGGGCGCCGAGCATACGAGATGGCGCGACACGGCGAGAAGCCGGAGCTCAAGCCGCGTCGCGTCGAGATCCGGTCGCTGGACCTGGTGGCCTGGGACGGCGCCGATCCGTCGCGCCCTACGGCGACCCTCGAGGTCCGTTGTTCGGCCGGGACCTATGTCCGGGCCATCGCCCGCGATCTGGGCGAGCGCCTGGGCTCCGGCGCATATCTTGCGGCCCTGACACGCACGGCGAGCGGTCCCTTTCGGATCGAGGATGCGCACTCGCTCGATACCGCCCGGCGCGTGCTGGCCGAGGACCGGGCTGGCGAGCTGCTCCTCGCGCCGGACGTGGGCCTCGAAGCGTACCCGCGCCTGGAGCTGAGCGCGGAGGATCTGGCCACGCTGGCCAAGGGCCAGGCGGTCCGGCACCGTGGCACCAGCGAACTCTCCTCCGGCCCGTCGGGGCTGCTGCGCGTCGTGGACGGAGAGGGACGGTTGGCGGCGATGGCTCGTCACGACGGAGGCAGGCTGCATCCGGAGAAGGTCTTCGTGGCGCCCGGTCGCTGACCACCATGTCACGCGTGGCGGACACCGGCGTGGAGCGGGTGGCGGGCATCGATGATCTGCCAGGGGATCTGCACTTCGTAGCCACCCTGGGTGTCTTCGATGGTCCGCACCGCGGTCACGCGGCGATCCTGCGTACCCTGGCCCTGACGGCCGAGCGGCTCAGGGCCGTGGCCACGGTCATCACCTTCGAGCCTCATCCCGAAGCGGTGCTGCGCGGCACGCCGCCGCTCCTGCTCTGCGACCCCGCCGAGCGCCTGGCCCGCCTCCGCGCCATGGGTGGGCAGCTCATCGTGGTGCAGCGCTTCGACCGGGAGTTCGCGGCCCAGTCGGCGGAGGAGTTCATCGACCGACTGGCCCGCGGGCGCGACCTGGTCGGCCTGGTGATGAGTCCGGAGAGCGCCTTCGGTCGAGACCGCCAAGGGACGCTCGACCGGGTCCGGAAACTCTCCGATGAGAGAGGTCTCGCCCTCGCCGAGTCCCAGTCGCTGGAGCTGGGCGGCGAGCGTGTCTCCAGCACCCGCATCCGGCAGCTCATCGAGGCGGGGCAGCTGGCGAGTGCTGCTCGGCTGTTGGGGCGCCGCTACGCGGTGACGGGCGAGGTCGTGCCTGGCGACCGGCGCGGCCGCGAGCTGGGCTACCCGACGGCCAACCTGGCCTTTGCCGAGCCGGTCGTGCTGCCACCCAACGGCGTCTACGCCACCCGTGTCAGCTGGGGAGGCGATCACCCGTTGCATCCCCTGCGTACCGCGCTCGGTGTGGCGTCGCTGGGGGTCCGGCCCACCTTCGCCAACAAAGGGGTGCGGTTGCTGGAGGTGCACCTCTTCGACTTCGATGAGGATCTGTACGGGCAGCGCCTGCGCGTGGAGTTCGTCCGGCGTCAGCGTGGCGAACGCCGCTTCGAGTCAGTGGAGGAGTTGATCCTGCAGATGGACCGTGATGCGAGCCGCGCACGCCGGATCCTGGCCGCGTCAGGCTGAGATAGCCGCGAATTCGAACGCCTGTTAGACTGCCCGCGAACTAGCAGAAGAAGGATGGTGGAGGACCAGGTGCCGCTTACGCGGGAAACGAAGGACACTGTGATCAGCGAGTACGCCGCCCAAGAGGGTGATACCGGCTCGCCGGAGGTCCAGATCGCGCTC
>JACCQX010000123.1 GCA_013813905.1 Chloroflexota bacterium | reverse complement strand
CCTCGAAGCCCGCCGTGATGAGCGTCGTCACGCCTGCCGATAGAGCTGCCGGCAGCAGTCCCGGATGGATCAGATGGACGTGCGAGTCGACCACGCCCGGCGTGGCGATGAGGCCGAGAGCGACGATCGGCTCGGTGTGGGGCCCGATGGGCAGCTCGATGCCGTCACTGATGTCCGGATTGCCGGCACGGCCCACGCCGACGATGCGGCCGTCCTTGATGCCGATGTCCGCCTTCACGCAGCCGATGGCCGGGTCCAGCACGACCGCACCCAGCACCACGGTGTCGAGCTCGCTGGCACCGCCGTGGCGATCGCTCTGGGCCATCCCTCGGCGCATGGTCCGTGCATAGCCCCACATGGGCTGGTCGCCAGGGGCCTGCCGATCCTCCGCGACTCTCACCCACAGGTCGCTGTCCGCCAGGCGGATCCTGTCCCCGACCGACGGTCCGTATGCCGCCAGGGCGTCCCGTCGGGAGGCGCTCATGTCGGGCGGCTCGCCCCGCCGTAGGCCACCAGGTCGACCTCGTGCTCTTCCCCGGGTGCCCAGCGTTCCGATCCACCGGCCGGCAGATCCAGCCGGTAGCCGCGCGCTGCGTCTCGATCGAACTCCAGTCGTGGGTTGACGCGGTGGAAAGGGTAGTGCGAGGAGACGCGGACGACGCGCTGTGACGTGTTGCGGACCCGCAGCCGCCTGATGCGCTGGTCGGGGCGCTGTGGCAGCGGTTCCTCGGCGGGGATGATCTCTCCCGGCACGATCCCTCCCGCTGCGTCGAGCTGACCCAGCGGATCAAGCAGCACTATCAGGCGGGTGCCCTCGTCCATGAGCACCTCCAGGCGGACCTCTTCGACCAGGGCGGGCACCCCCTCCAGGCACTCAGCGGCGCTGACGGCGGTGCGTCCCGCCTCTTCGATCTCGGTGTACGTGGCGCCGCCGCGAGCGCTTTCGAACATGGCGTCGCAGATCAATGCGATGGTCTCGGGCGTGTTGAGGCGCAGGCCGGCGGCGCGGTGGCGGCGCGCCAGCTCGGCCGCGGTGAAGATCAGCAGTCGCTCCTCTTCCAGCGCAGTGAGCCGCATGCCCACAATCGTACCCACCAGTCGTAGGATCGCCGACCGCTCGGTTGCTATGCGCATGCAAGCCGCTGCGGTGTCGGTCCGGAGCGGCCGGACCAGGGTGTGGGCCATACTGGCCGCTGTCACGAAATCAGGAGCACCAAGATGAGCATCGACCTTCTGGACGGCATCCGCCGTCGCGCACCATTCATGGATACCCCCGAGCGGCGGGAGTTCTCGCTGCCCGATCTGAAGGGTATCGAGCTTCCGCGCATCGACCTTCATGATCTGCCCAAGCCCGACCTGGCGGGGGCCGGTCGAGCCGTCAGCGAAGGCGTCGGCGCGCTGGGCAAGCGCATCGATGAGATCGGTCGCGATGTGCGACACGTCCGCATCGTCAAGGGTCCTGAGCCGCGCGTGGCGCCGGCTGCGGGGATAGCCTTGCTCGGTGGCCTGGGCGCGGGCATGGGACTCATGTACTTCCTGGATCCGCGCGTCGGCCAGCAGCGTCGCGAGCGGCTCGTGAGCCGGATCATGGGACTCTTCGGCCAAGCCAAGCAGGTGGTCAACGATCGCCGAGGCTCGACCGCGAGTGACTGGGACGATATCGGGACGGGCACCGGTGACACTGCCGACTCGTTCGGTTCGGGCGGCAGCCTGGGTTCCGAACCGTTTGGATCGAGCAGTCCAGGGACTTCTCTGGACGCGTCCTCCTCGCTTGATACGCCCGCCTCGCTCGAGGCGCCGGAGCTCGCGGACTCGCGGATCTAGGACCCACTGGGCGGCGAGCTGCCACATCCGGAAGGAGCCACGTGCTAGGCTAGAGACCGACTTGCGCCGGTCCTGAGAGATCGGGCTCGCGGCCCTGAGAGGCCGGGCAAGGAGGGCGTCAGATCGAACCTTTCAGCGACCACCGACCCACGCCGGGCGGTGGTCGTTCGATGTCCCACTCCGCCGTCGATCCGCGCCTCGGCTCGGCGGGGCCGGCGCTGCTGGCCCTGGAGGACGGCACGGTCTTCCGCGGTCATGCCTTCGGGGCGGTCCTGGCTGGCGGTGGCGAGCTGGTCGTGAACACCAGTCCCACCGGATACCAGGAGGTCTGCACGGACCCTTCGTACGCCGGCCAACTGGTGGTCATGACCCAGCCGCTCATCGGTAACCACGGGCGGACGCCGTCCCACGACCAGTCGTCGCGGCCCTGGTTGGGCGGCCTCATCGTGTCCGTCGCCACGGCGGCCGTCGGCGACGATGCGCGCCAGCTGGTTCACCTCCTGCGCGTTGGCGGCGTGCCGGCCATCGCCGGCCTCGACACGCGAGCCCTCGCCAGGCACCTGCGGCGCACCGGATCGCAGCGGGCGGTCATCACGGCGCCTCATGTCATGGATCCCGGCTTGGCCGTCGCCGCCGCACGCGCCCAGGGGCGCTGGGAGGATCAGGACTTCGTGGCCAAGGTCTCGGCCGAGGCGGCGCACGAGGTGGGTCATAGCGGCCCCGTCGTCGCGGTCGTCGACCTTGGCTTGAAGCAAGGCATCGTTCGCGCGCTGGTGCGTCGCGGAGTGCGCGTGCGCGTGCTGCCACACACCGCCGATGCTGCGCAGGCCCTGGCCCCCGACGTGCGCGGCCTGGTCCTCTCGCCAGGTCCTGGCGACCCGGCCCGGCTGTCCGGACCGGTGGACCTGGCCCGGGCGGCCATCGCCGACGGCCGCCCGCTGCTGGGCATCTGTCTGGGGCATCAGCTCATCGGTCGCGCGGCGGGGGCCGAGACGCGACGGCTGCGTTACGGCCATCACGGCGCGAACCATCCGGTGCAGGACCTGGCCAGCGGGCGCGTCCGGATCACGGCCCAGAACCACGAAGTCGAGGTCGTCGGGGAGAGCATCCCTGCCGCCTCGGGCTTCCTGGTGAGCCAGCGCAACCTGAACGATGGGTCCGTGGAGGGGCTGCGACACCGAACGCGACCCATCGAGAGCGTGCAGTACCACCCCGAAGGCTCGCCCGGTCCGCTCGACGCGCTGGAGGTCTTCGACCGGTTCGTGGAGCGCCTCGGCGCATGACCCTTGAGGCGTCTTCGCTATGACGGCGACGCTGGATCGACTTATCGCCGGCGTGGACCGGCCGGGCGGAGGGGATGAACCGCCAGGCAGCGTGCTCATCATCGGCTCCGGACCCGTGATCATCGGCCAGGCCGCCGAATTCGACTACGCCGGCACTCAAGCTTGCCGCGCGTTGCGGGACGAGGGCGTGCGCACGATCCTGCTGAACTCCAACCCGGCCACGATCATGACCGACCCCGGCGTGGCGGACGTGATCTATCTGGAGCCGCTCACCGTGGGGGTCGTGGAGCGGATCCTGGAACGCGAGCGGCCCGACGGGCTGCTCTGCGGGCTGGGTGGCCAGACGGCGCTGAACCTTGCGGTGGAGCTGTCGCGCGGCGGCGTGCTGGAGCGACACGGGGTGCGGCTGCTGGGCACGCCGCTGGAGGCCATCGAGATGGCCGAGGATCGCCAGCGCTTCCGCGCGTTGCTGGACCGCATCGGGGAGCCGTACGCGCCGTCGGAGATCGTGGAGGGCGCCACGGACGCCGAGCGGCGTGCGGCCGCCGATCGGGCCCTGGCGCGCATCGGACTGCCGGCGGTCATCCGGCCGGCCTTCACGATGGGCGGCTCCGGCGGCGGCATCGTGGCCACGGAAGCGGAGTACCGCGAGCGCGTCCGGGCCGGCCTGCGAGCCAGTCCCATCGGCCAGGTCATGGTCGAGCGCTGCCTGGTCGGCTGGCAGGAGATCGAGTACGAGGTCATTCGCGACGCGGACGACACCTGCATCGCGGTGTGCTCCATGGAGAACGTCGATCCACTGGGCGTCCACACGGGCGATTCCATCGTGGTGGCGCCGATCCAGACGCTGTCCGATCCCGTTTACCAGCGGCTTCGCTCGGCCGCCCTGGCCATCATCCGGGCGCTGGGTGTGGAGGGCGGCTGCAACGTCCAGTTCGCGCTGTCCCCCGACGCGTCGGAGCACGCCGTCATAGAGGTCAACCCGCGCGTCTCGCGTTCCTCCGCGCTGGCCTCCAAAGCGACCGGCTATCCCATCGCCCGGGTGGCGGCGCAGATCGCCGTGGGGCGGCGGCTGGCGGAGATACCCAACGCGATCACGGGCACCACGGTGGCGGCCTTCGAGCCGGCCCTCGACTACGTGGTGGTCAAGCTGCCGCGCTTCCCCTTCGACCGGTTCCCCGGTGCCGACCGGACCCTGGGCACCCAGATGAAGGCGACCGGCGAGGTGATGGCCATCGACCGGACCTTCGGGGCGGCACTCAACAAGGCGCTGCGCGGGTTGGAGCAGGCGGGAGCGGGTTTCCTGGCGGAGGACCCGCTCTGGTCGGGAGAGGCGGACGAGCT
>JACCQX010000100.1 GCA_013813905.1 Chloroflexota bacterium | reverse complement strand
ATGATCTCGGGCCGGGTATGGCCGCCGTGACCGATTCCGTCCCACCCGCCGAGGCCGCCGTGGCATCCCTGAAGGCCGGTGTGGACATGCTCATGGTGATAGGCGACCGCGAGCGTCAGACCATCGTTCGCGACGCGCTCATGGACGCACTCGTCAGCGGTGACCTGCCGCGCGAACGTGTCATGGACGCGGTCCGACACGTGGTGGAGGCCAAGGCTCGCGCCGGCCTGCTGGGCGGAGAGCCGGAGCCGCTGCCCGGCTGTTGAGACCCCTGACCGTGTGCGCCCAGGGCAGTCGATTCGGATGATACCGCGGGGGCAGCGCGGGCGATAATATGTCGTCATGGACACATCTCTCGGTCTTTGCCGTGAGTCGCAGCAGAGCCGCTCTTGGTACGCCGCCTCCAGGCGCGCCCTCGCCTTCGCGCTGATCACGGCGCTCCTGCCGCTCGGCTGGGCCGGCCCCGTAAGCGCCGTCAGCGAGTCGCTCGTCCAGGCTGTGCAACTGACGAACTCGCCCTTCTCGCCGGATGGCGACGGGATCCGCGACAAGGTCCTCCTCGATGTGAGACTGCGCACAGTGGCCACGGTCGCCGTGTCGGTCCTGGATTTCAAAGGCACGGTAGTTCGGACGATGCGGACCAAGTCCTCTGCGGCGGGCACCCTCACGTGGCGCTGGAACGGTCGCGACGGTGGCAGCCGGCTGGTGCCTGATGGGCCGTACCGCTTCCGCCTCGAGGTGAGCGCAGGGGAGGGAGTGTCGGAGACTGCGCTGGTGCCCGTCGCCAAAGCCCCGCGCGCGCCCTACGTGGCCAACCCGGCGGCGGTGACCGTGGTCATCAACGCGGGACACGGCGGGCGTGATCCTGGCGCCGTCTACAGCGGGATCTGGGAGTCGCAGATGAACCTGGACATCGCCCTGCGCCTGGAGCAGATGCTGGAGGCCTCGGGCGTGACCGTGGTGATGCTGCGCGACACGGACAAGGCGATCAACGAAGCCGGTCTCGACGTCAACGCCGATGGACTGGTCAATCAGTCCGATGAGCTCTGGGCTCGGAACGACGCGGCCAACCTCGCCCGGGGCGACCTGTACGTCACGCTCATGAACAACGCCTACGGCTGCCACTGCGTGCGCGGCACGGAGACATGGACGCACGATGAGCGGAGCTGGTCACCGGAGGCCCTCGTCCTCGGCTCTTCCATCCAGGCTGCTCACATGCGCCGGCTGGAGCCCTTCCGGCACTCGGGCTGGTATCCCATCGACCGTGGCGTGCGGTTCCATGACTTCGCGGTGGTCCGGCCGTACAGCCGGACGATGCGCCGGCCGGCGCTGATGCCCTCGGTGATGACCGAGTCGCTCTTCATGGATCACGCCAATGAGCTGCTCATGCTGAAGAAGCCGAAGGTCCGTGCCGCGATGGCCGTGGCCTTCTTCGAAGGCATCACGGAATGGCTGAACGGTCGCGCCTTCGGGCTCCGCTACGAGGTCCTGGAAGCGACCACCGGCCAGGTGACGCCGGGGGCGGCCGCCGACTACCGGTTCCGGCTCACCAACTCGGGCAACCGCCCGACCTCCGGCTGGCAGCTGCGCGCAAGCCTTGTCCCGGCTGTCCCGCTGTACGACGGCTCCGATCAGGTCGGGACCGTGCTCGGTACGGTGCCCATCGAGGACGGCCTGGCACCCGGCGCTTCGGCCTCGGTCCAGCTAGCGGGACTGACGCTGCCTGACGAGCCGGGGGCTTGGCTGGTCAAGTTCGACGTGCTGCTACCCGACGGTGACACGCTGGGTCGTCACGGCGTGGTCGGCCCGCAACTGGCGGTCACCACGGTGGGTCCTGGACCGAGCACCGACCCGTCGGCCGGACCGAGCACCGACCCGTCAGCCGGACCGAGCCCCGACGCGTCGGCTGGAGCCGTTGAGCGCTCGGAGCGCACCTCCGGGTCGGTCGGGTCCATCGGGTCCCTGCCGCCGGACATCTGGCTGCGCCCGGCGCCGGGCTGGAGCTACGCCGCGTGGCGAGTCATCCTGGACGGGGTGGTGCGGCACGTCGATCACAGTCCGGAGCATCATCACGGTCACCACCACGGCGACCAGTGACCTGACGCACTCCCAGGCGCCGTAGCAGGACATCGGCGAGGAGGTAGAGGATGGGTCTTCTGGACGGGCGCAAGGCGCTCATCTTCGGCGTAGCCAACGACCACTCCATCGGTTGGGGCATCGCCCGAGCTCTTCGTGCGCACGGCGCGACGGTCGGCTTCAGCTCCGTCGAGAGCCTCATCGAAAAACGCGTCAAGCCGCTGGCCGCTCGCCTGGACTCAGACTTCGTGGAGCCCTGCGATGTCCAGGACGACGCACAGATCGAGCGCGTCTTCCAGCTCTGGCGGCAGCGCCACGGTCAGCTCGACATCCTGGTCCACGCGCTCGCTTTCGCCCGCCGTGAGGACCTGGAGGGCGCCTTCCTCGACACGTCACGTGAGGGCTTCGCCCTGGCGCTCGACGTGAGCGCGTACTCCCTTGTGGCCCTCGCGCGCCACGCCCGGCCCATCATGGCGCCCGGTGCCAGCATCCTCACGCTCTCCTACTACGGTTCGGAAAAGGTGGTCGCCAATTACAACGTGATGGGCGTCGCCAAGGCCGCCCTGGAGGCCTCCGTGCGGTACCTCGCGGCCGACCTGGGGCCGCGCGGCGTGCGGGTCAATGCCATCAGCGCCGGACCGGTCCGGACGCTCGCCGCGTCCGGTATCGCCGGCTTCAAGGACCTGTACGGACGTTTTCGTGACATCTCGCCGCTGCGGCGGAACATCACCCTCGATGACGTCGGCGGCGCCGCGGTCTACCTGGTCAGCGACCTTGGCGGAGCGGTCACCGGCGAGGTGCTCCACGTCGACGCGGGCTTCAACATCCTGGGCGTATCCGCCGAAGGAGCTGACGCCCGGCCTTAACCGGCGGCGCCGTCCCGCTCGAGCAACTGCTGCGCGATCTCAGCCTGGGCACGAGCATCGTCGAGTGCCTGGTGCGTCGGTTGGCGGCGCGTGGGATGAACACGCGTGACTTCGCTGAATCCGGTGGCGTCCCAGCGCGCCACCCGGTGTCGGCCCATGTACAGGCTCTTCAGGTCCAGTGCCGAGATGCCGAAGGGATTGCGACCGAGGAAACGGTGGCAGTATTCCGCCACGAACATCCAGTCGAAGGCAGCATTGAAGCCCACGAAGATCGGCCTTGCGCCTGGCGAGACTTCCTCCAGCCACCGTGCGAGATCAGCCATGGCCTCCGAAGGCGTCAGGCCATGCGCTGCCAGGTGCGCGCGCGTCAACCGATGGATGCGCTCCGCGCCCAAGTCCCAAGGTACTCCGCCGAGCGGCCGGATCTCACGGTAGAAGCCGACCTCGGGATCGCTCACCAGGCATGCGCCCAGGGCGACCAGGCTACCTGTGCTGGGACTAGGCCCGGAAGCCTCGATGTCGATGCTGATGAACGTCTCGGGCTGCGCCACGCGGCCATCGTGACGCCTTCGCGCAGGTGCCGCTGGCGGCCCCCTGCGGCCCGCTGGAGAGTGAAGCTAGGGCTGGCCGGGAAGCGGCCGGTCGGGAAGCGGGTCCGCCTCCCGACACGACCGATCGGTCACCTGGGCCAGGGTGCGCCAGCCAGATCCTGGGTCGTCGCGAGGGGCGGTGCTGTGACCCGAGCCTTGGGCCAAGGCGCTCCCGCCAGGTCGGCACTGACGCTGGCCACGGAAGTGGCGACCAAGCTCGCTGAGATGAGAAGCGCGAACGAGATGGCTCGTAGGCGCCGGGCGCGATCGTGCATGGGAGAGTTTCCTTCATCTGGGCGCGGTCTTCGAGTCTGGAGTCGAAGATTCCACCGTACCGCAATCCTAACTCATCTGTGTGCACAAGTCCAATATTGATTGACTCAAGTCGTTGCCCGATCACACCACTCTTTCGGCCTGTGGGATGAGCACTTGGCAACAGGTAGTAGACTCTAGGGCCATGAAGACCTTGACTCGCCACCGGATCGTCGTGGACGACAGCGCTCTCGCCGCGCGCATCGGAGGACGGCTGCTCGAGGCACGCAAGCGGGCCGGGCTGACGCAGCAGAAACTGGCCGAAGGCCGCTACACGAAGGCCTATGTCAGCGCCTTGGAAAAGGGCCACGCGAAGCCCTCCATGGCTGCGCTGAACTTCTTCTCCCAGCGTCTGGGCCTACCGCCGAGCCACTTCATCGGGGACTCCACGGCACGCTGGGATCGCCTGGACGCGGACATCCTGCTGGCTTCCGGGCGCTGGCAGGCCGCCCTGGATGCCTTCGACGTGGTCCTTGTCCAGCCCCTGGATCGAGCGCTCCGCGCCGAAGCCCTGCGTGGGCGAGCGGAGGCACTCTGCCGGCTTGATCGCGGCCCCGAGGCGATCGCGGCGGCCACCGAGTCGCTGGAGATCTTCCGCGCCCTCGATCGGCACCGTGACGCGGCTCTGGTGACGTACTGGCTGGCCTATGGCCAGCATCTGGTCGAGAACACGGCGGAGGCGGCAGCCCTTTTGGGCGGACTGCTGGCCGAGCTACGCGCCCGAGAGGCAATGGACCCGGACCTTCGCGTCCGCGTCCTCATCGCGCTCTCGTCCCTGGAGGCGGCGGAGGACCAACATCGTTCCGCGCTGGGCTACCTGGAAGAAGCGCGGGCACTGGCTGCCGACCTGGACGACTGGCGGCGAGCCGCCTTCCTGTCGCAGTTGGCCTACAACTACACCGACACCGGTGACGTGGAGGCGGCCATCCGTACCGGGGTGGAAAGCCTGGGGCTGTTCCGAGCCGCGGACGCTGAACGTGAGGCGGCGGTCCTGGAGAACAACCTGGCCCTGGCCTACCTGCACCTCGGCAATGTCGAGCGTGCCACGGGCCTGGCGTCGCATGCCCGCAGCCGCCACACGGAGGATGGTGACCGGCACGCACTAGCGCACGTGGCGGATACGGAAGCGCAGATCGCCCTGGCCGCCGGGGATACCGCCGCAGCCCTGCGGCTCAGCGAAGAATCCCTGGGTCATGCGCAGGCCTCCGAGAACCGCCGGGCCGCGGTGAGCAGCCTCCTGACGCGAGCCCGTGCCCAGGTCGCGGCGGGCGACCCTGACGCAGCGGCCAGCACCTACAGCCGCGCCGCGGACGAGATCCGCGAGCACGGTCCCCGCAGCCGGCTCAAGGAGGCCCTCGGTGAGTGGGCCGAGGTGTTGGCGAACCAGGGACGGCACGACATGGCTTATGCCCTGACCCGAGAGGCCCTGCTCGCCGCCTCCGATACCACACCCCGGCCGGAGCCGGCCCAGGCTCGCACGCCCGCTCCTTCCCGCGCGTAGGCACAGCTCCGGCCTCCCGCGCTTAGCCACAGCTCCAGCCTGGCGAGAGGCGCCCGGGGGATCAGCGCCTCGCAGCTGCTCGCCCGACGTGGTCCCTGTCCCGCCGCGCGGACGGGGCCGAGACAGGGGAGCGCTGGACGAGTGCTGGTCTGGTGCTCCATGCTGGGGCGGTGAGCCGTGACGATCTGGCGACCGAGCTGCTGGCCGCACTGGACGCCGGTGACCTGGCCTTGGAGTTCCAGCCGGAGCGGCGCATCGCGGGAGCGATGGGCCAGGCTGGAACGATCTGGTCGGTCGAGGCCCTCGTGCGGTGGCGGCACCTGAGGCGAGGCGTCGTGCCGCCGGACGTCTTCCTGCCCATGGCGGAGGAGACCGGTCTGATCGAGCGCATCGGCAGCTGGGTGCTCCGCCAGGCCGTCGCTCAGGTGCGAACGTGGCAGGCATCCGATCCGGCCTACGCGGGACTGAGCGTGGCGGTCAATCTTTCGCCGCGGGAGCTGGCGCGTGACGATCTCGTGGCTGACGTACGCCAGGTGCTGGCGGAGCACGATATGGAGCCCGGTACCTTGACCGTGGAGATCACCGAGGCAGCCCTCGACCGGGATCGTTCGGTCGCGACCGCCACGCTGGATGCGCTGCGCCAGACGGGCGTGCGGATCGCTCTGGATGACTTCGTCGGTGGCCAGGATCTCCTGTCGCGACTGCACGGCGTACCCCTCGATGCGCTGAAGCTGGATCCCAGCCTGATAGCCGGGCTGGGCAGCGCCGATGCGGACGATGCCGTGCGTTCTGTGTTGAGCACCGCTCGCAACCTCGGGCTTCAGACGATCGGGGAAGGAGTGGAGACGCGCCAGCAGCTCATCGCGCTGCGCAACCAAGGTTGCGACCTGGCCCAGGGATACTTCTTCGGCAAGCCTTTGGGAGCGGCTGGGATCAGCGCGGTATTGCGCGCCGAGCGACGTCCCCGGGGACATCCCACCAGCGGCAGCCGTTGAGGGGTACCGGCGCTACGGCACTGAGCCGGAAGACTGCTGCAAGCGCGCACATGTTCTGGACCTTCCGCTGCCAACGCGGGTAAGGTGGGCAGTGACAGGTCGTGAGCGGCCGCCCGACGTGGGCGCCCCTCGGCCGCGGGAAGGATCCAAAGGCGCACGATGACCATCAAGACCGAAGCGAGCTACGACGAGCCCGGGCTTCTCATCCAGCTGGAGCCGGAGGCCGCCCGCCTCTACGACCGTCACGACAAGGTCGCCCAGGAGTGGTTCCCGCACGACTTCATCCCCTACCGCTTGGGTCGCGACTTCGACAAGGAGCCCTGGACGCCCGACCAGCCGCGGCTCACGGGTGTTGCCCAGGTGGCCTTCGAGATCGGCCTGCTCACGGAGGACAACCTGCCCTCCTACCACCGGCTCATCCACGGCATGTTCGGCAAGGGCGACGGCGCCTGGATCAACTGGGTCGGTCGCTGGACGGCGGAGGAGGGGCGCCACGCCATCGTCTTGCGCGACTACCTCACGGTCACACGGAACATCGACCCCATCATGCTCGAGCGAGGACGCATGTACCAGCTCCAGCAGGGCTATGACCATGATGCGCCCGACACGCTGCACGGCCTGGCCTACGTAGCGTTCCAGGAACTGGCCACGCGCATCGCCCACCGCAACACCGGGCGCTACTCCAACGATCCGGTGGCGGACAAGATCATGGTGCGCATCGCCGCCGACGAGAACCTGCACATGGTCTTCTATCGCGACATCCTGGCTGCCGCCATCAAGATCGAGCCGTCGGCCGCGGTGGTCGCCATCGTCGATGAGGTGCTCGATTTCCAGATGCCAGGTGCCGGTATCAAGGGTTATCTGCGCAAGGCCACGCAGATGGCCAAGGCCGGCATCTACGATCTGCGCGTGCACCGCGATGAGATCCTGCTACCCATCCTGCGGCACTGGAAGATCTTCGAGCTGACTGGTCTGGATGCGCGGGCCGAGCAGGCCCGGGTGCGGCTGGCCGAGCACCTCGACGAGCTGGATGCAGCGGCGAAGCGCTTCGAGGAGAAGCTGGTCCGCTCCTCCGTGCCGCGCATCGCGGCGCCGGCCTGAGCACGGCCTGGGTCCCTCGGCGCGGGCCTAGGTAGCCGGGGTCACCGACCCTTCACGAGCGTTCGTGCTCGCCATCGCGCCACGTGTCACCACGTGCCGCCTCGCCGCTACCGTCCGTTCCTTCGACATCCGGCTCGATCGGCGTGCGTGGCGAGAGCGGCGCGGGGCCGGCCGCGACCCGGTCGGCGCCGATGATGTGCATCACCGCGTTGATCAGCGCCAGATGCGTGAAGGCCTGCGGGAAATTGCCCAGGTGGCGGCCGCTCTCGGGGTCCATCTGCTCTCCATAGAGACCCAGCGGACTGGCCTGAGCGAGCAGCTTCTCGCACAGGCGACTGGCGCGGTCCAGCTGGCCGATCTCTACGAGAGCCGAGACGAGCCAGAAGGAGCAGATGGTGAAGGTGCCCTCCTCGCCGGAGAGGCCGTCGTCCGTCTCCTCCACCCGGTAACGCATGACGAAACCGTCCTTGGTGAGCTCCTCCGCGATGGCCTGCACCGTCCGGCGCACACGCTCATCCTCGGGCGGCAGGAAGCGCACCAGCGGCACCAGCAGCAGCGAGGCGTCCAAAGCCTCCGTGTCGTAGTGCTGGGTGAAGACGCCCCGGGCATCCACCCCGTTGGCGCACACATCGGCATGGATCTCGTCGGCGGCCGCCTGCCAGCTTGCGGCCAGCTCGGCGTCGCCGCGCAGCAGTGCCAGGCGGGTCCCCCGGTCCAGCGCGACCCAGCACATGACCTTTGACGAGGTGAAGTGCTTCGGCTCGCCGCGCACTTCCCAGATGCCCCGGTCGGGCTCGCGCCAGTGCGTGAGCGCCGCTTCCACCTGCCTTACGAGGATGGGCCAGATGCGCTCATCGAGGTGGTCGCGTGACTTGGTGTGCAGGTATACCGAGTCCAGCACGGCACCCCACACGTCGTGCTGACACTGGTCATACGCACCATTGCCGATGCGCACGGGCTGCGCGCCCTCGTACCCGCTCAGATGCTCCAGGATCTTCTCTTCCAGGGCACGCTCGCCGTCGACCCCGTACATCACCTGGAGCTGCTCGTCGCGCTCGGCCACGTCGGCGATGAAGTAGAGGTAGTCATTGGCCTCCCAGTCGTAGCCCAGCGTGTAGAGGCCCCACAGTGCGAAGGTCGAGTCGCGGATCCACGAATAGCGGTAGTCCCAATTGCGCTCCCCGTGGGGCGTCTCGGGCAGTGAGGTCGTGGCGGCGGCCACGACGGCACCCGAAGGCGCGTAGGTGAGGCCCTTCAGGGTCAGCGCCGAGCGCTCCAGGAAGGAGCGCCACGGGTGGTCGGGCACCTGACCACGGGCCAGCCAGTGCTGCCAGTGGTGTGCGGTCCAGACCTGCCGGTCGTACGCTTCCTGGTAGGTGCGCGGTGGCTTGGCGTCGCCCCAGGAAAGCGCACAGAAGCGGGTCTCACCCTCCTTGATGAGGGTCCGCCCGATGGCCCGCGGCCCCTCGAAGCCCATGTTCAGATCGCTCGTCAGCGTCAACTGGACTTCCGTTCCCTCGCCACGGCACACGCCCTGGGAGTAACCCTCTCCCACGTACCGCCAGTGACCTAGCAGGCGCCCGTAGTCGAAGACCGGCTCGCAGTCCATGACCAATTGCATCTCACCATTGACACAGCGGACGGTGCGCAGCAGGACATGGCCCGCGTCGTAGTCCGTCGGGGCGCGTCGCTGCGTGGCGGCACGCTCGCGCTGGTGATCCCAGGGGCCCATGAGCAGTGCGTCACGGACGATGACCCAGCCACCACGGGTGCCCCAGCTCGTCTCCACCACCATGGTCCCGGGCAGATAGCGGCGCGCGGCGGGCACCATGACGTCGGCGGGACCGAAACGGAAGCCACCCGCATCGCGGTCAAGGATGGCGCCGAACACGCTGGGTGAGTCCATGCGCGGCACGCACAGCCACTCCACGTTGCCGCTCGGGGCGACGAGGGCCGTGGTCTCGCAGTCGGAGAGGAAGCCGTACTCGGCGATGGGTGGGAACGGGGATGCGCCAGCGTAGGCGGGCATCCGCGTAGGATCCTCCTGCGTCGTTCGACGATCTGTGACCATGCTTCCCCTTGCCTGTGAAGTGCGGACAGTCTCGCATCCATCCCTCCCGCTCGCCGAGGTTTCCGGCGGCACTCCCCGCGCCGACCGGTACGGGCCGGCCGCCGTGGCGTGTTTCAGCGGCATGTTAAAAAGGGACTAGACGTTGCACCCCCGCGCAGCGCATACTGCCTCGACCAGCCCCGTCACACCACGGAGAGCTACCTAACCAAAGAACGCCGTTCCAGCAGGAGCCTGGCGGGCCCCAGCCCGCATCACGCCTCCCGGACCATCCCCCAGGGCGGTCCTCCTCGGCATCGCGTCTCCGGCGCCTCGGCGCCGGCTGCCGGCGCCGCCTCGGTCCACTCCTGCTCACGGCCAAGACTCAACCGTCGCCGCTCATTCGAGCGGTGTTCTGGTTGGAGGGAGGATTCGCCAGCCCATGCAGTCCGTGTCCGAAGGTCCCGCCGTTCGTCGCCTGACCCTTGCGAACTCGCGCACCAGGCAGCAGCGCCTCGCCGCCGTGGTGACCGCGATATTCCTTGCCGGGACCGTCGCCGGAGCGCTCACGTTGACCGTCCCATCAGAGATGGTCAGCGCGGACGTCAAGACCCCCAGGGCCGTCATCATCGTGGGCCCTTCTTCCAGCTCGACCAGCCAGTACCTCGAGGAGGGAGAAGCGATCGCCGACCAGGCCCGGGACGCCGGGATGGAAGTGACGCGCATCTTCCATCCCCGGGCGACATGGGAGCGTGTTCGCCCCGCGCTGCGGGGAGCGAACCTGGTCGTCTACTTCGGGCACGGCAACGGCTGGCCGAGCCCATACGCGCCGTTCCAGGAGAACACCAAGAACGGCTTCGGGTTGAACGCATACGAGGGAGCCTCCTCCGGATCGCATGTCTACTACGGCGGCAACGTGATCCGGGAAAAGGTGCGCCTGGCGAACAACGCTGTGGTGGTGCTGTACCGCTCCTGCTACACCTCCGGGAACGGTGAGGATGGTGCCCCTGTGCCCAGCAGGAGCGTGGCTCTTCAGCGAGTCGACAACTTCGCAGCGGCTTTCCTGCATAGAAACGTCGGAGCTGGCGCGGTCATGGCCTTCGGCAGCAGGCAGTTCATGGACCTGCCGGCGCTGCTCATGAAGCCGGACAAGACCATGGACGCGATCTTCCGGACCCGCAGCTCGGAGTCCGGCTGGCGCAACAGCGGCTGGATCGGCACGGATGATTTCTACGCCGGCTCCGACCGCACGGGCGGTGCCCGGATGCACCTGGATCCGCACCCCGCTGATGGCTACAAGCGCGCCATCACCGGGGACCTCGAGTTGACCACCTCCGAGTGGCTCAGCGAAGCCTCGGAGCCGGAGCCGGAGCCGGAGCCGGAGCCCTCGCCGTCGCCCGACCCCTCGGCCTCACCCGACCCGTCGGCCTCACCCGACCCGTCGGCCTCGCCCGACCCCTCGGCCTCGCCCGAGCCCTCGCCCGACCCCGAGCCGGGTCCGGATGAGGATGCCCCGCAGCTCATCGAGCTGAGCGCCTCGGCGGCCGACTCGAGCACATCGGAGGAAGGTGGCTCCGTCACCTTCAGCCCTGATGGCGACGGCGTGGCCGATAGCATCCTGCTGGCCCATCGCGCCTCGGAGCCGAGCTGGATCGACGTTTCCATCGCTGATGCGACCGGCAGGAAGGTCCGGGAGCTGTCGAGCTGGTCATCAACGAAGAGAGGCTCATCGGAATGGGACGGCGAGGACGCCACCGGACGCCCGGTGCCCGATGGCCTCTACCGGATCTCCGCCAAGGCTCGTAGCGCAGCCGGCGCTCGAAGTGCCCCACTCGATGTGGAGGTCCACGCGCTGGTCCTGCTGCGCGGCGGCAGCTGGGACACCGTCGCTGTGCATGGCGCCGACGGAGATTCGCTCGCCCGAGCGGCCGCTTTCGAGGCGGAGCTCCTCGACGACGCTACCACCATGGTCCAGGTGGAAGACGCGGCGGGTGACGTCGTGCGCACGATCCTGCCGGAGGCCGCTTCTGCCGCCGGTCCCATGCACGTCCCGTGGAACGGGCGGGGCCGTGGGGGCGACGCCCTCCCGTACGGGCGGTATTGGGCGGTCGCCTCGGCCGCCACGGACTCCGGGATGGTCGGCCAGCGCGCCAAGATCTGGGTAGGCCCGTATCGCGTCAGGCTCAGCGACCGCAAACCACGACGTGGTCAGGACATCCGCATCACGGTGACCACCACGGAGCCGCAGGGCTCCAGCCCTCGGTTGACCATCAGCCAGCCAGGGCTGGCAGGGTACTGGTGGGACACGGCCCGGGTCGACTCCGATACGTACCGCGCCCACGTGAAGCTCAAGTCCGGCGGCCAGGCGGGTAAGGTGCTGCTGAGCGTGGACGGCAAGGACGTCGGCGGCCAGCGCGACAGCTACCGGACCTCGTTCCGGATCAGCTGAGCGAGCTCGCTCCATGCGGCGCCGATGGCGACCGGGCGGGTGTAGTGCACGTCCGGTCGTAGCCGGCGGTCCACGACGACGTCGACCATCGCCCTGGCCGATCCGTGGGGCAGGACGATGGTAGCCACCGGCTCGTCGGGCAACCGGCCGGCGAAGGCGTAGCGGCGGGTGCCCTCGGCGGGTTCCGACCCGGTCAGCGTGCCCGTCCAGATGGCGCGCTGCTCGTGGACCGCCCGGCGCGCCAGCGACTCCACGCGTACACCACCGCCCAGGTCGATGCCGACGTTGAAGCCACCGCTGCTGTAGTCGGTGGAGACCACCAGCTTGACCTCCACGCGGGTCTTGCCGGGGGCCAGTTCCTGGGCAGTCTCGATGGCGCCCTGGAACGCGGCTCCGGGCGCCAGCGGTCGGGGCTCGATGGAGATGGTGAAGGCGTCGCCGTCCCTCGCTCCCTCTACCCGCTGCTCGAGCGCCGCGGGATCGACGCCCGAGATGGTCTCCGCCTTGAGAGGCACCACGATGTCCCGTTGGACGGACGGATCACGGCCGCCCACGTCCATGGAGATCGACAGACGCCACTCGAGGCGTAGGACGCCGCTGTGGAAGCTGGGCAGCGCGTCGGGCGGCAGGTCGAACTCGAAGGGGAACGAGTGGTGGCTACCGGCTTCCAGGACCGTCGGTACCGAGAGTGACAGCTCCTGACGCCAGGCGTCGCTGGACTCCCAGCGCCGGTCCACGCGCGATCCACCGCGAGCCGACGGATCGGTCACCTCGTAGGCATATTCCTCGTGCGCCACTAACGAGGCCGCCACGCCGCGCGCCTCGAGGCGGCGTGAGGCCACGAACGACGCCGTTCCGCGCAGTGATCCGCCCGGCACAGCCTCGTCCCTGCCACCCTCGATCTCCAGGGTCCAGTCGCCGCCGCTGTCCAGGATGCCGCCCAGGCCCATCGCTCATCCTCCATGCCGTTACGCGTGATGCCTCAGGCGCTGATGGTGGCACGTCGAGCGACGCGTGGCGCCTTCCAATGGTCCGGTAACGCGTCCGAGACCCAGGCGCCGGTCATCGAAGTCAACGCGGGGCGTACACTGGACGACGCCCGGGGACTGTCCCCGAGTGACGACGAACGAGGTACGGATGACCAAGCATTCGAAGCGAGAGCGCGAGCGGCGCGCCCAGGAGAACGAGCGAGCGGTCCAGATCGAAGCCGCGTGGCGAGCCAGCGTGCCGTCGGCCACGGCCGCAGCTTTCGCTCGATCAGTGGAGGCGGCCCGAGAGCGCGGCCCAGCCCCCAAGCAGCCGGACATGGCGCCGGGCACCGCTCCGCGCCCGCCCCGACCCGGCCATGAGCCCCGCCCGCCGAAGGAGCCAGCCCGTCCGCGGAGGGGTGGTTGATGCGAAAGCGCAAGGTCAACTACCCGCCCGCCAGGACAGCCACGAAGCGCGCGCCCGCGCCCGGCGTGGCAGGCGGCCCGCCGATGGTCCGCCCTACCGTGGCCACCATCAACATGCAGGCACGCGCCGGTCGCGGCGACATCAAGACCGGCGATCGTGTGCGGATCGTCGGGCCGGGCCTGTACTCGGGTGAGGACGCCGTAGTCGAGTCCGTGGTAGGGGGCGTGATCCCGGCGGCCCTCGTTCGCACCGACGCCGGCCGATCGCGACGGGTACGCACGGTCGATCTGGAGCCCGTCGACGAGCCTATGCCACCGGAAGCAGCCGCCCCCGCGGAGACTGCCGAGACCTAGGCGCGGGAGGTCGACTCCCACTCCGGCGAGGGCCGCTCCAGGGCCTCGGACGGGACCCGCTCTCGACCTTCCAGCTGGCGGACCGCCTGGCGTGCCGTGAGCCCGACGATCGACGTGTAGGTCGGGTAGGCCAGCTCGACCCGGCCGATCGCCTCGGCCGTCATGCCCGCCGCCATGGCCGCCGCGGCCAGCTGGACGACCTCCACGGCCTGCTCACCCACCACGTGCGCCCCGAGCAGCTTGCCTTCATCGGCTGAGAAGATGAGCTTGCAGGCGCCCTCCGTTCGTCCGTCGACCACCGCGCGGTCGATGTCGGTGTAGGGCACCGTGGCGGCCACGATCGGCCCTTGTCCCGCCGCAGTCTCCTCCGTGAGGCCTACGCTTCCGTACTCGGGATCGGTGAAGCCGCCATGGGGGACTATACGGTGGCCGGCCACCGCGTGGCCATCGGTGACGGCGTTGGCGGCCGCCACGCGCCCCTCCAGGATGGCGCTCTGCACCAGCATCATGCGGCCGGTGACATCGCCGGCGGCAAAGATCCCCTCGGCCGTCGTGCGCAGCGTGTCATCCACCACGATCCGGCCGCGCTCGGTGGTCACGCCGGAGGCCGCCAGGGCCAGCTCCTCGACGTTGGCCGGCCAGCCCACGGCGAAGACCACGACGTCGTCATCCGCGACCTCTTCCGTGCCGGCCGCATCGCGGTAGATAAGGCGGATGCGGCCAGCTCGTCGCTCGAGCCGTTCGACGCCGCCGATGCCGGTCAGGATCTCCACGCCACGCTGCCCGAGCGACGCGGCCAGCGTGCTGGAGATGAGCGCATCCTCCCCGGGCAGCAGGCGCGGCGCCAGCTCCAGCAGACGAACCCGTGTGCCGAACGAATCGAAGATGGTGGCCAGCTGCACGCCGGTGGCGGCCCCACCCACGATGGACATCGAGCGCGGCAGCCGATCCAGCCCCCAGATGTCGCTGTGCGTCAGAGCCAGCTCTGCGCCGGGCAGCGGCAGGCGTCGGGCGTGGCCACCCACGCAGAGGATGATGCGGTCGGCCTCGAACTCCCGGCCATCGAGCAGGCCGATCCGCCGCGGGCCGACGAACCTCGCCTCGCCGGTCTCCTCGTGGACCGTGACGCCGACGCGCTCGAGGTGGTGGCGCAACTGCTTCTTCTCATGGAGGCGATAGATGATGCGCTGCGTCTCGCTGAGGAGCGCGGCGAAGTCCACCTCGGCGGGCGGTAGCGCGATGCCGTAGGCTGGAGCCTGCGCTGCGTCTCGCACCAGGCGGGCAGCACGGGCGAGGACACGTGTCGGAGCGCATCCGTCGTCCGTGCAGGTGCCGCCCAGCAGGGTCCGCTCCAGGAGGGTGACGCTCGCCCCGAGCTCGGTGGCGCGAAGCGCGGCGGTGACCCCCGCCGGACCGCCACCCAGGACAAGGATGTTCACTTGCACAGTCTCGCGGACCGCGCGGCAGTGTGCCACCGTTGGCGGGAGACGTCTCGCCCGATCGTGGAGGCACCCTTCAGGGAGGGATTCATGACCCAGGACCGATGGACCGCGGTCGACAGCTACATCAACGATCTGCTCGTACCGCCCGACTCGGTGCTGGAGGCGGCTCTCGAGGCCAGCGAGGCGGCAGGACTGCCGGCCATCCAGGTCGCCGCGAACCAAGGCAAGCTGCTGCACCTCCTGGCGCGCCTCCAGGGGGCACGGAGCATCCTGGAGGTCGGCACGCTGGGCGGCTACAGCACCATCTGGCTGGCGCGCGCGCTGCCGGTCGATGGGCGCCTGGTCACGCTGGAGCTGGATCCGCGGCACGCCGAGGTCGCTCGCAGCAATCTCACGCGGGCAGGGCTCGCCGAGCGCGTGGAGGTGCGCGTCGGACCGGCTCTGGAGACGCTCGCGCGCCTGGCCGACGAGGACGCCGGGCCCTTCGACCTGGTCTTCATCGATGCCGACAAGGAGGGCTATCCCGACTATCTCGGTTGGGCACTGCGGCTCACGCGACCGGGCAGCCTGGTCGTGGCCGACAACGTGGTACGAGACGGCGCGGTGATCGATCCGGCCAGCAGCGACCCGCGGGTGCAGGCGATGCGCCGCTTCACGCAGCTGCTCGCCGACGAGCCGCGCCTGGACGCGACGGTGCTCCAGACGGTGGGCAACAAGGGCTACGACGGGCTCGCCTTCGCCCTGGTGGTC